>NZ_FNBX01000006.1 GCF_900102485.1 Desulfovibrio legallii
GTGAGGGCTTCCTGGATAACTTCATATTTGAGTTGCGTTTCGGCATACATCTTTTTCAGGCGGGCATTTTCCTTCTCCAGCTCTTTCATCCGAGCCATGAGCGAAACATCCATGCCGCCATATTTTGCCCGCCATTTATAAAACGTGGCGCTGCTTATGCCGTGTTCGCGGCAAAGCTCGGTCACGGGGATCCCATTCTCGGCCTGCCTCAAAATTCCCAAAATCTGGCTGTCGGAAAATCTGGACGCTTTCATGTAAAATCTCCGTTCGGGTCAGTATCGGAAATTCTACCCATAAACGCTACTTCTTTTTGGGAGGATTACCCTGCGCGATATCTTCACCTCCGCCGCATCTAACCTGCGGAGTAATTACGGGCGTGCATGGTCACAGAACAGTCTTGTTGTCATGCTGGGCTGGTTTGTTGTGCTGCCTCTGGCCCTGTCCATCAGCTTTGCCAGCAGGGACGCCAGTTCTTTCTTTACGGAGTACCCTGACCTGCCATCCTGGCTCATGCTTTTTATTGCCTGCGAACTCTTCTGCGCCCTGGCAGCATTGCCGCAAATTATGCTCCGGTTGACAGGCAGCTGGTTTGCCTGTGCCGCAGGTGTGATTTTCCCCCTGTCACTGGTGGCCGTTGCGTATTCAGAGGATTTTTTTGACGCCCCGGACTGGATACTCCCGACCATAATGCTGATATTGGCCTATGTTTTTAGCCTGATTATGAAAGCGCCTTCCAGACCATGCCGCCAGGCGCTCGACGAAATAGAAGGCTTGGCCCTGTACATGCGCACGGCGGAAAAAGATCGCCTTGAAATATTTAATAAAGAAGACAACTGTCCCCAGGATACCCCAGAGGTTTTCAAACGGCTTCTGCCCTACGCTCTTGTATTGGGACTTGAAAAAACATGGTGCAACCGCTTTGCCAGCCAGATTGCCGCAGGGCTTCTGAGAGACTGCGGCATTGATGAAGAGCTTGTTTCTACTAGCGCTGGATGGAACCTGTTTGCTCAAGGGTTGGCCAGTGCTGCTGTGGCTTCTGCCGCGCAACAGGCAAGCTCATCTTCGTCCACCAGTGCTTTCGGCGATGGAGGCGGCGGCGGTTCTGGAAGCGGCAGTGGCGGCGGAGGTGGTGGCGGGCTCTAGCTCACAAAAACTTTCTTTAATATCTTATTGTTGATAATGCATAAGCTATATGGTGAACAAATGAAAAAAATAGCATTGTTTTTTACTGTCGGAATGGTTTTCATTATGTCTGGTTTTCAGAAGCTACAGGCAGCAACAGACGATGCGGCCAAATATTCAATTAAGGATGGCATGTATCTGGTTCAGGAGGGCGTTACGCAGCCAGAAATAGAAATTTATGAACTTGATTCTACACTGGTATCCCCTGAAACTTCTATAGCTTACTGGGCCGTTATAAAGCAGGACGCAGATGAAGGAAACTTGAAGATTATTTTCTTTTCGAAAGATAAAAAATCTGTGGCATCACTATTGCTGAAGGATGAATTCTATTGCTCAAGCATATTGCCAAGCCCTGATGGGAAAAAAGTATTACTGGATACTGGGAACCCCAGGTGGGCAGAGCGGAATTTTACATTGCTTGATCTTGATACTGGAAAATCAGAAATGTCATTTGCCACCCTGCGCGGCATGGATCCCAGATGGGTTGATGTGCATCGTTTTGTGTACACGCTTGTAGATGTTGCTGAGAATCGTGATTTCATTGCAGGAAAAAATTTTGGCTATACTTTTTCTATTGGGTTTTATGATTCGCTGTCCTCTGGAAATACTATTCTTAAAGCCTCTGATGATACGCATGATTATTCTTTTGAAAGAATAACGGATGACGGCGGCGGAGCCATCATCACTGAAACCTGGGTTGAAAACGTCGCTGACTGGAAATCTGAAGACGAAAATAAAATCAAGAAGCGTGAAGTTGTAATAGAATTTCCGGCAGCAGGATAATTAAACCCCCGGCTTTGCCGGGGGGATTGCCGGCACGGCGAGGTGGGGCGGCTTTCTGTTTTCAATCCCACCCCGCCTGTGCAGCGCGTCAGGGGATTACAGGTCGCCCAATGTTTTCAGTGTGGCGTACACAATCACCAACATGTCATCTTTCTTGTTTATCTGCATTGTGTAAATGATTTCGTCAGACGCTGTGGCCATTGCCGCGTCGGCATCCTTGGTCTTTTTGTATTCGCTGGTCATTGTTTCAAAGTTGTCCTGACCGCAAAACATGATCTGTATGCTGCCCGCATCCTGCCCGGCATATGTGTCCAGTTCGTCAGTTGTTATGTCGTCAAGCGCGCTTTTGTCCTTGCCCGCGGCAGCCTCCTTGGCCAGAAACATTTCGGAAGACTTGGAGCCGTCACTGCGAACGATGACGAAAGGCGCGTACAATCTTTCGTCCATTTCTTTCAAAAACGCAGCAACAAGGGGAATTGTGAGGTCTTTTGTGGTCATGGCCACAGTGACCACCTCGTTATCCTTGAAGGTGAGCAGCGTATTCCACCGGGCATCTTCCCATTTGAACTGGGCAAGCATTTCATTTTTGCCAGTAGGTTTTGCGCCCATTTTTTTGGCATCTGCCGGGCTCATGCCCATGGTAAAGAAATCAAGGCCGCTCTGCTGGTCGCCAGGGTCGCCCTGAGCCAGAGCCACAGAAGCGCCGAGGCAGAGGCAAAGAGCTAAAAATCCGCATAGCAACAGTCTCATGCTTCGCTCCGTTGTAGTTGATTGTTTTGCGAGTACATTCTTCTTCATTCAAGCATGGAACATGCCATAAAGAAGTGCTCCCCCCAATTGGGACGGTATGACAGCTACTCATTCAACAAAGGAGAGCGCCTATGTCCAAGAGAAAAAGCATGCCCCGGCGTTCAAGGCCAGGGTGGCTTTGAACGCCCTTTCCGGCGAGAAAACCGTTGCCAAACGCAGCGCCGGGTTCGGCGTCCATCAGACGCTGATCCATAAGTGGGTGAAGCAGCTCAAGGAGTCGGCAGCGGGCATCTTTGCCGGTGAAATCAAGGCCGAAGAGGCCAGGAGGAAAACCAACTCCAGGTACTTCATGTCCAAGTCGGCCAGCTTACTGTGGAACACGATTTTTCAGGGCATTGCAACTTTGAAATGTTTTAATTAAAGACTGTTATGGAGTAAAAAGTGAAAAAATATTGTGATGTTCGTCTAAAGCCCTGGCTGGCGGCTTTTGTATTTTTTTGTCTGGCGGTGTCGCATACTTCTTTTGCCTGTGCAGAAAAGCAGAGTTTTTATTCTTTCAGCGCCGACGTGCCCAAGGGTTGGAAGGTTGCGGAAGAAGGCAGGCTGGTCATGTTCAGCGATGCCAGGGAGCAATGCACTTTTTCCGTGCTGGAAGTGCCACTGTTCAACGGCGATCTGGCTTTTCTTATGGCAGAGCAGGCCCGGACAACGAATGTTGCTGCAATGAAAGCTGTGGACAAAAATCTGGGAATGATTTTCGCCAGTGAGCAATCCAGAAGTTGGGGCATTGTGCCTGGGGACGTTTTTGTGTTTATTGATGTTGCCAAGGCTTGCAGCAACCTTGAGGCGCAGCTCAAAAGCCTGCACGCCGAGCAAGGCGGGCAGAACCCAAGGGCTCTTGCCAAGGCTTTTGAAGCGCTGGCCCGCCCGGAAGTTATGGGCTGGCTTGCGAAAGGGCGGCTTCCTGCCGGAGCCCTTGCTGTGCCCGTGCCGCCTGACCCGGAAACCATTGGAGCGCCGTTACCCGCCCTTCAAGACCTCGGCGGTGCGGAGCCTCCCTTTATGGCTGTTGAAGCCAAAGGCGCACTGCCGGAAGGATGGTCAAAGTCTGAACAAGGCTTGTGGACCGTATTCAGCCGTGATGGCGGCAAACAGTGGCTGGCAGTGCGCATATACGCTTTTGACAGCAACAAGGTGTCGGACGAAAACATGAAGGCGTATGATGATTTTGCCGTCAGTATAGCCAGGAGCCTGGGCGGCATCAACATCATGACCGGGGGCGGCATGACCTCGTTCGCCTCCGCCAGGGGCTACACAGGCAGTGCGGAACTGGGCGAAAACTGCGTTACTGTGCGGCTTTCCTCCGTAACAGACCCCGACGCCTTCTCTGACCTTGTAACCAGCGTATTTCAGGGGAAGCTGGAAGAATAAACTGGCTTGCATCTGGTGCCGACAAACAGGGCATGCCGCCGCAGAGGTGGTTTCGGAAAACTGGACCGGGGGGTAAGGTCAGTGGTGATTATGGATTGGCACAGCCGGGCAGTACTCGCCTGGCGTTTTGTCAAACGCCATGATGCGGATTTCTGAGTAGCCACCCTGGAGGAGGCAATGGACCGCTACGGCGTGCCGGAGATATGCAACGCTGACCAAGACGCAGTTTACGAGCTATGAGGTTACACGAGCGCTCAGAGAGGCCGGAGTACGCATTTCAACGGATGGTCAGGCCGCTGGGTAGCCAATGTGATGATCGAACGTCTTTGGCGTTCGCTGAAGTACGAATGCGTGTATTTGCAGGAGATCGGGACAGGGGGGAGCTTCGCCGGATATTGTCCTGATGGTTTGAGTTTTACAACAAGCGGCGCCCGCACAAGGCCTTTGACGGCAGAAAGCCGATGGAGATATATCAAACAGGGCAGGTCAGAGGTACCCCCCTCTGGCTTGCCCCAGAACGGCAGCGTAGACCACGGAACTGTCCACCTTAATTTTGCCGCAATTTTGCCGCAATTTTGCCGCTGACTGGTCCGAAGAAGTGAACCCATCTCTGTAATGGACATGGCGCGAGGCAACGGCTATGGTGCGGGGTGCCCGATCAGGGAGGACGTTTGCGCTTCCTGGTGGCCGCGAGGGGAGGGCAAACCCGGAAGACTGGAACCCGATCGTTCTGGTGGTAGCCAACAGAAAAAGCCCTCACAGTGTTTAACCGTAAGGGCTTGATTTCTTTGGTGGGCCATCAGGGACTCGAACCCCGAACCAACTGATTAAGAGTCAGCTGCTCTACCAATTGAGCTAATGACCCGTGCAACGTGAAAAGGGATTTACTCGCATGGGCTGTCTCTGTCAAGCGAAAAGGAAAAAAAATTTGTTGCAACGGTCTGCTGTGCGGCCGTGCGGGCCGGGTTTCACGGCCCGCACGGCGGTCCCCTTTGCGGGGCATGGAAGGGTATGGGCCGCGTGCTGGCTGGCCGCGGCCGTGGTGGCGCTCTGCGTTCTCTGCTGGCCGGGTGCGGCCCGCGCCGCCGCTTTGCGGCATCATCTGGAGGCGGCCCGCGACGGCAGCAATCTGGTGCTGGCCCTGCGCCTGAGCATTCCAGAGGGCTTCCACGCCTACAGCCATGAGCCGGGCGACGCCGGGCGGCCCACGGTGCTGGCGCTGGAACCCGAAGGTGGGCCCGCCGCGCCGGTCTGGTATCCTGCTGGCGCTGTGCAGCGCGATTATTACGACCCCTCGGTCACGGTTTCCGTTTATGAAGGAGAGACCTTCCTTTTTGCGCGGCTGCCGGTGGAGGCGGCGGGCAAGCCCTATTCGGGCAGCCTGAGCATGCTGCTGTGCTCCCCGCGTCAGTGCCTGCCTGTGGACGAAACCCTGCAGGGCGCGCTGCCTGCGGATCCGCCCCTCCTGGAAGCCCAACCCTGGGCCGGCGCGTGGCGGCAAATCAGCGCCCAACCGCCGGAGCCGCAGGGCGCGCCCGGCGAAGCGGCGCACGAGGGCGACGCGGTTTCAGGGCCTGGCGTTGGCGGCGAGAGCGGCGCGGCCGCAGAGGCGGCCCTGCCGCCGCCTGAGGGTTTTGATCTGAGCCTTACGCCGCGCTACCTGGACGCCAGCCTGGAAATTTCAGGCCTGGGCAAGGCCCTGCTCTTCGGCCTGCTGGCGGGGCTGTTGCTCAACATTATGCCCTGCGTGCTGCCCGTGCTGACCTTCAAGGTGAGCGGGCTGCTGCTCATGGGCGGCGGCGGGAAGGAGGGGCTGCGCCGTTTTCGGCAGCACAACATCTGCTTTGCGGCCGGGGTGCTGACCCTGTTCAGCGCGCTGGCCCTGGTGCTGGGGCTGGCGGATCTCATGTGGGGGCAGCTCTACCAGAATCAGACCGTGCTCATGGTCATGCTGCTGCTGGTATTTCTCATGGGGCTTTCCATGCTGGGGGTCTTTACCTTGCCGGTCATCGACCTCAAGGCCGGGGCGCAGGCCAAAAATCCCTGCCTCCAGGCCTATGCCAGCGGGCTGGTCTCCACCTTTCTGGCCACGCCCTGCAGCGGCCCCTTGCTGGGCGGCGTGCTGGGCTGGGCCTTTACCCAGCCGCTCATGGTGGTTGTGGTGGTTTTCTGGTCCGTGGGGCTGGGCATGGCCCTGCCGTATGTACTGTTCAGCATCTGGCCGAATCTGGCCCGCATTCTGCCCAAGCCGGGGGCCTGGATGCGGGTTTTTGAGCGCATGGTGGGCTTTCTGCTGCTGGGCACGGCTCTCTATCTGCTGTCCATCCTGCCGGTGGAGCGGCACATGCAGGTCTTGAGCATGCTCCTGCTGGTGGCGCTCTGCGCCTGGTTGTGGGGGCAGTTTTGCGGCATGGAGGCGCCGCCCCTGCGGCGGCGGCTGGTGGGCGCGTTGGGCGGGGTTTTGTTGGCGACGGCCGTGGTGCTGGTGCTGCGCCCCGTGGCCCCGCTGCCCCAGTGGCGAAACTTCAGCCCGGAGGTGTTCAACGCCGCGCTGGGGCAGAAGCCGCTGCTTCTGGAATTTACGGCGGATTGGTGCCCCAATTGCAAATTCATGGAAGCCACGGTACTTACTGACGAACGCATGCGCGGCCTGCAGGCCCGCTATGGGCTTGAACTGGTGCGCGTGGATCTGACCCGGGCCGACGCCTATGCCGTGCGCCTGCTGGAAGCCCTGGGCAGCAAGAGCATCCCGCTCACCGCGCTGTTTCCCTCCGGAGAAGGCGCTTCGCGCCCGCTGGTGCTGCGCGACGTGTATGGCGCGCGGACGCTGGAATCGGCCTTGAAGCGAGCTTTCGGCGGCGGTTAACGCGCCGCGGCGCGGCGGCTTCGGCGCGGGGGCGGGCCGTTGGGGCAGGGCGTATTTTTTTATGGATTTGAGGCCTATGGTTTTTTACGTCCGGGCCGATACAAACCAGTGTGTGCCACAGGACCTGCACGGCGGCGAACCCGCCGCGACGGCACGTCTGCAACGTGGCTTGGCGTTCTGACAAGGGAGCGGATATGGATTTGAGCCAGAAAAAACAGGAAGACGAGCTTCTGCAGCTGGTGACCTTCAGCATCGGCGAAGAAGAGTTCGGGGTGAATATCCTGAAAGTGCAGGAAATCATCCGCACTATGGAGATCACCAAGGTGCCCCGGGCTCCGGAATTTGTGGAAGGCGTCATTAACCTGCGCGGCAAGGTGATTCCGATCATTGATCTGCGGCGGCGTTTCGGCCTTGCACCCAAGGCGCACGACAAGAATACGCGCATCATCGTGATCGAAATTAACAACATCATTGTGGGATTTGTGGTGGACGCCGTGTCGGAGGTGCTGCGCATACCGGCAAGCACGGTGGAGCCGCCGCCGCCGGTGGTGGCCGGGGTGGATTCGGACTACATCAGCGGCGTGGGAAAGTTGCAGGATCGCCTGCTCATCATGCTGGATCTGGACAAGCTGCTTTCCAACGAAGACATGGAAATGCTGGGCGGCATCTAGCCCGTGTTGCCCTTGCGCAGGCGCCTTCCCCAAGCCTGGCAAGCCGCTCACTTCGGACTTCCCTGCGCACTTTGCTGCGCTGTTGCGCGCCGGAGTGAGCGGCTTTCTTGCCCTTGCGAACGTATGTTCGCAAGGGCATTATGCTTTTGCAGCGCGCTGGACGCCCGCTTGCCGAAGGGGTATTTTTGAAAAAAAGGAGGTTCCTATGGACTGGTTGGGCTTGAAAGACGCCGTCTGCGTCGTGACCGGAGCCGCCGGCGGCATCGGCTACGGCATTGCGGAAGGTTTGGCCGCTGCAGGAGCCAAGGTAGCCGTGCTGGACATGAACGAGCAGGGCGCGAAACAGGCGGCGCAAAACCTGGCGGCGCGCAGCCAGGTTGCCACGCTGGGGCTGGGGGCGGACATTACCCGGCCGGAGCAGCTGCACGCTGTGGCGCAGACCGTGAAGGACACCCTGGGGCCCTGCGATGTGCTGGTGAACAACGCGGGCATTCTCAGCCCCGCCCACCTGCTGGACGTGACCCCGGAACAGTGGAACAAGGTCATGAATGTGGACCTGAACGGCCTTTTGTGGTGCAGTCAGGTTTTCGGGCGGGAAATGGCGGCCCGCAAACGCGGCGCCATTGTCAACATCGCCTCCATCTCCGGGCATTTTCCGCAACCCTGGAGCGGGGCCTACAGCGCAGCCAAAAGCGCCGTCATCATGCTGACCAGACAACTGGCGCAGGAGCTGGGCCCCGAAGGCGTGCGCTGCAACGCTGTCTGCCCCGGCATGATCAAAACGCCGATGACGGAGGCCTTTTACGCCGATCCGGCCGTAGAGCGCGGCCGGGTGAACATGACCGCCAGCCGTCGCATCGGCCTGCCGGAGGACGTGGCCAATGTGGTCGTGTTCCTGGCCAGCCCGCGGGCGGGGTATCTTAACGGCGAAAGCGTGCTGGTGGACGGCGGCCTTTCTTCCATGATTATGGCCCTGACGCCGCGCCCCGGCTTTACGCAGGGCTAGAGCATTCCGACTTTGAAATGCCCTGGCGGCTGCGTGAGCAGACGCCCGCTGTGGAGGCGTAAGCGCAATTTATTTGCGCTGTTAAGCGCCGAAGTGCGGATAGCAAAATCTTTGAGAATGCATATTCTCAAGGTTGCAATGCGCTGACGCCCGCTTCCGCGGCGCATCGGGCAGACGCCTGCCGCAGGCGCGGAAGCGGCCTGACAGCCGCCGGGGGATTGCCGTCTGAGCCAAAAGGGCTGCGCAGCGGCTTTCTCCCCCCCCCCCGGCAGAGCCTTGCCGCAGCGGCGGTCAGCGGCAGGCGCGCTCGCCCTTGGCGCGACGGGTGGAGCGCAGGCGCAGCTCTTCTACGATCAGGCGCTCATAGTCTGGGGCGATGGCGACATCCGTGTGCAGCTCCGCGCTGATCATGCACTCGATCTGCTGGGTTTCTTCCCAGATTTCCAGCAGCTCGTCTTCAGCCAGATTTTTGACGCGCTCGGCAAAGGGTTTTTCGTCGGGAAAGGGCATACAGGATCCCATGGTCATGCTCCTGATAGGCTGAAAAAGCGGCGCACGCAGTCCTGCGCCAGCAGGGTTTGCGCCATGAGCGCGCAGCCCCGGGGGCCGGGGTGCAGGCCGTCGCTCAAATCTTGCAGATAGGTCGCGTCGGCTGCCAGGGCGGGGTAAATGTTCGCAAAGGGCAGGCCCAGGTCGGCGCAGATTTTTTGCTGACCGAGGCCCAGCGCGGCCAGGCGTTGGCGCGCCGCCGCATCGGCCACCGGCGGCGGACTGACCGCCAGTGTGGGGGCCAGGGCCATGGCTGCCGCCAGCATGGGCCGCAGGTCCGCCAGGGCTTCCGCGCAGGCGCGCGGCGTGCCGCCGCCGGGCGCGGCCATATCCACCACCCCCACGCAGAACACCAGGCGCGGCTCCATGCCGGGAATGCGCCTGGCCTCCAGCTCCGCCCGCCAGCGTCGGGCCACATCCGCCGTGCCTTGCCTGCGCGCGCCCAGATTGTAAAAAGTGGCGCGGGGGATGGCGTACAGCCCGGCCTCGCTGCCCAGCACGGCCAGACGACTGACCCAGCCGCCGGGCATCTGGTCGTCGTTCACGCCCAGGGTCAGCGAATCTCCAAAAAAGAACCAGGTCGGCGTAGCGGACATAAACGCCTCACGGACGGGACTGCCCGTCGGCAAAGAGTTGGGCCGTCTTGCGCAGCTGCAGCCGGGGCCGCAGGGCGGTTTCCGCGCCCACGGGCTCCAGAATGGCCAGGCACAGTTTCAAAGGCGACAGGTATGCAGTACCCCAGTCGGCCGTAAATGTCACGGCCTGGCCGTCTTTCGCGGCGCTCCAGCTGGCCAGCAGGGGGCGGAGGTCCGTGGTGCGTGGTCCCTTCTTGGTTTCGCGGCTGCGGGGGCAGGCCGTGAGGGCGGTAAAAGCCGCAAAACAGCGGACGGCCTCGCGGTTTTCCTCGGCTGTGGGCAGACGGCAGACAAAAACTTCGGCCACGGCCTGTGCCGTGCGTTCCTGCTTGGTGGTGCGTTCCACGGCGGCCACGTCCATGCCCTGGGGCAAATGCGGGGCCAGACGGGCGGCCACGGCCTCGGGCGGCAGATTCTGGTGCAGGGTCAGGGCAAACCATTCCGCACTGCTTTCCACGCCCACGGGCAGCGCCCGGCCAAAAGAGACCAGCGGCATGGGGTGGAAGCCCTGGGAAAACGCCAGGGGCAGGCGGGCCCGCCTGAGAGCGCGGTCCAGCACGGCCTGCAGTTCCAGCTGGCTCAGCCAGGCGCTGCCGCCGGTTCTGGAGTGCCAGACGCGGTACTGGGCCGCCTTAACGGTCAGCTCGGGGGCCACGCCGGGGGGGCGGTTGTTCCGTACCCGGCAGACGATGCGGCCTTCCGCGTCGCGCCGGGGCTGGTGGGCAGCCTGGTCGCGCTGGGGAAAGACCAACCGGTTGCGGTGCCGGGCGGCGTCTTCCGGGGCCGTCTTTCCCGTAGCGGGGGCTTCTGTTGCGGGCACAGGGGGCGCATCGGCGGGCGCGCCGTGTTCCGAGGCAGCGGCGGGGAGGGGCGCGCTCTGCCCGATGGCCGCGCTGCGGGGCATTGCGCCTGCCGACGCTGCCGCCCCCCCCGCCGTGGGCGTATGGGGCAGGCGGGAGGGCCCGGCCTTGGTGTCGCAGGCCCCGCACTGCCGGCAGGCCCCGTAGCGGCAGTCTTCGGTGATTTTGCCTTCCAGGGCGCGGCGGTATTCGCGCAGCAGAAAATCTTCGGCAACGCCCGCCTCCAGATGGCTCCAGGGCAGGGGCGCGCCGGGCTCGCGCGGGCCCGTATAGTCTTCGGCCTTGAGGCCGCATTCCTCCAGGGCTTCCAGCCAGGGGGTCAGGTCAAAACCCTCGGCCCAGCTGCAGAAGACGGCCCCCTTGCGGTAGGCCAGCTCCACCACGTCGGCCATGCGTCGGTCCGCGCGGGAGAGGATGCCCTCCAGGTGGCTCATGGCCGGTTCGTGCCAGCGCAGCTTCAGGCACTTCAGGCCGCGAAAGGCGTTGCGCACCAGGTTTACCCGGCGTTTGATCTCCTCCTGCCCAATTTGTTCCACCCACTGGAAGGGGGTGAAGGGCTTGGGCACGAAGGGGGAGAGCGCGGCCGTCACCTGCAGGCGGGGGCCGCCGGGGCCGGCGGCGTCGCGCACTTTGCGGCAAAGCTCTGCGATGGCCAGAAGGTCCGCGTCCGTTTCCGTGGGCAGGCCGATCATGAAGTAGAGCTTGACCTGCCGCCAGCCGTGTTCCAGCAGTTTCTGGACATGGAGGAGCAGACCTTCTTCACTCACGCCCTTATTGATGACGTCGCGCAGGCGCTGGCTGCCTGCCTCCGGGGCCAGGGTGCAGCCTGTGCGGCGCAGTTCGGCCATGCGTTCCATGATGGCATCGTCAATGGACCCCACCCGCAGGGAGGGCAGGGAGAGGCTGATCTGCTCTTCGGCGCAGCGGTCCAGTACGCTCAGGCTCAAGGTTTTCAGGGCGGAGTAGTCCCCGGTGCTCAGGGAGAGGAAGGAAATTTCGTCAAAGCCGGTCTCGTCCAGACAGCGCCGCAGCAGGCTGTGGATATTTTCCGGGGAGCGCTCGCGCACGGGGCGGTAGACCACGCCCGCGTGGCAGAAGCGGCAGCCGCGCGTGCAGCCCCGGGCGATTTCCAGCGAAAGGCGGTTGTGCACGGCCCCTACGGGCACCACCTGGCGCACGGGGTAGGCGGCCTGATTGAGGTCCGCCACGATGCGCCGGGCCGGGCGCGGGCAGCTCGGCAGCAAAGGGCGCAACGGCGCGCCGGGCGCGTCCGAGGCGGGCGCGAACAGGGAGGGCGCATACACGCCGGGGATGCGCGGGGCCGCGCGGAGCAGCTCTTGCCGGGTCCAGCCCTTGGCGCGGGCCGTCTCCAGCAGATCCAGCACGTCGGGCAGGCTTTCTTCGCCGTCGCCCAGGACCATGAGGTCGATAAAGGGCGTCAGGGGTTCGGCGCTGAGCAGGGCCCCGCCGCCGGCTACGACAAGCGGGCAGGCCTCCAGGCTTTCCGGGCGGTCTGCGCTGCGTAAGGGAATGCCGGCCAGGTCCAGCATGTAGAGCACGTTGGTGTAGCACAGCTCGTGGGTGATGGAAAAGCACAGGGCGTGGGTGCGGATGAGGGGCGTATCCGATTCCAGGGTGGCCAGGGGCGCGTTGTGCGCGCGTAATACCGCTGCCGCCTCCCGGTCCGGCGCCATGACCCGCTCGGCCCACCACTGGGGGCGGGCGTTGACCACGCCGTAAAGGATTTTCTGGCCCAGGTAGGACATGCCCACTTCGTATGTATCAGGAAAGGCCAGGGCCACGCGCAGGCGGACGCGGGCGGGATCCTTGCGGCAGACGTTGTCTTCAATGCCCGCGTAGCGGCTGGGGCGTGGCAGCAGGGGCAGCAGCTCGCGCATGTTGTTCCTTGGTTTTGGGGACAAAAAGAGCGGCGCAGGGCCGCCCGGAACAGGAGAAAATTTTTGCGGGGGAGGGGCCTTGCGAAAAAGGCCGCCTCCCCCGCGTCCGCGCGGCGTACCCGCTAAAGCGCGGGAAACGCGCGGAACGGACAAAGCAGGACGCGCAAAAAGGCCGTGCGGGGCGCGCCCCGCCGTGCCCCTGCGCGGGGGCTACTTAATGAGGCCGCTGCCCGCGCCGCCGCCGGCGGCAAAGGGCTCGGAACCGAACTGCAGTTTGCCCAGGCCCCCGGCCACAGTGAGGTTGGTGCAGGCTTCGATGTATTTGTCCTGCAGCTCCTTGGGGGTATTGGCGTACCGGTAGAGGAAATTTTTGCCTTCGAGCACGCCGGTAAAGTCCGCCTCAAAGGGGTAGCCGTAGGGCAGCATCATCATCTGCACGCCCTGCTGGGTGGGGATGCTCTGGATGGCCGCCACATCGGTAAGGCTGTCTTTGGCGGTGTCGTATTTGCCGATGACCAGCTCGCCGGTCACCAGTTTCATCAGGCGGATGTCGTAAGCCATGCGATTCTCCTACAGGTTAATGGGCCATAGGTAGGCGCTGGCGCGGCGCATGTCAAGGCATTTTCTGTTGCCAAGCGGCGTGAAATGGCTACAGTACGGGCATGAACAAGACACATACGGACGTTGTTCCCGCCTCTGTGCCCGGCGCGATCCTGGGGCACGTTTTTGCCCGGCCGGAGCTGCTGGACAGGGCCCTAACCCACAGCTCCTGGGCCAACGAATACGGCGCGGGGCCGGAACACAACGAGCGGCAGGAATTTCTCGGCGATGCGGTGCTGGAGTTGTGCGTTTCGTGGGAGCTGTACCGAC
Organism: Desulfovibrio legallii; assembly: GCF_900102485.1. Lineage (NCBI taxonomy): Bacteria > Pseudomonadati > Thermodesulfobacteriota > Desulfovibrionia > Desulfovibrionales > Desulfovibrionaceae > Desulfovibrio > Desulfovibrio legallii. The sequence continues at coordinate 13,502 of NZ_FNBX01000006.1, forward strand.
GGTTTCCCGACGCGCGCGAAGGGCAGCTGACCCGCCTGCGGGCCCGGCTGGTGAGCACTGCAAGCCTGGCCGAGCGGGCGCGGGCCCTGGGGCTGGACAAGCGCATCAAGCTGGGCAGAGGCGAGGAGAGCCAGGGCGGGCGCGAACGCGACGCCGTGCTGAGCGACGCCCTGGAGGCCGTGCTGGCCGCCGTTTATGAAGATGGCGGCGAGGCGGCGGCCATGGCCGCGGTGGCGGCGTTGTTCGCCCCCTGCTGGCCGGAAGCGCCGCAGGCCACAGTGATCAAGGACTACAAGACGCGCCTGCAGGAGGCCGCGCAGCAGCGCTTCGGCGCGGCGCCGCTGTATACGCGCCTGGGAAGCAACGGGCCGGAACACGCCAAAATTTTTGAAGTGGGCTTGCGCCTGCCGGACGGGCGGGAGTTTCGGGCTACGGGCACGAGCTGCAAGAAAGCGGAACAGACCGCGGCGCGCCAGGCGCTTGCGGCTTTGCAGGCGAAAAAAGAGGACTGAGCGGCGGGCCGTACGCGCGGCCGGACGTTTTTTGGCCTTGCGGCTGCAAGGGGGCGTTGCGTGTGCCCATAACGCGCCGGAATGCGCTGCAAAAGGCGCGCCCGCAACGGTGCGGCGCCCCACGACGGGCTTTTGGACCGACCCGGGGGCGTGAACCCCCGGGCCTCCCGTCTTTGGTCTGCCTCAGCCGCTTGCCTCCGCGACGGACTAACCGCCGATGAGCTGCATGGCCATCTGGGGCAGAGAATTGGCCTGAGAGAGCATGGCCACGGCCGACTGGCTCAGGATCTGGTTGCGCACAAATTCCGTCATTTCCGTGGCCACGTCCACGTCCGAAATGCGCGATTCGGCCGACTGCAGATTTTCCGCCTGGGTGTTCAGGTTGGTAATGGTGTTCTCCAGCCGGTTCTGGATGGCGCCCAGGTGCGCGCGGATATTATCCTTGGAGACGATGGCGTTGGTGATGCCCACCAGGGCGCTCTGGGCGGCCTGCTGGGTGGACACCGTGTAGGCCATGGCGCTGGTGTCGGCGCTGTTGCCCACGCCCAGGGCCGAGGCCGTGCTGTTGCCGATTTTGATGTAGTAGTAGTCCTCGGCGGAATCGTTGCCCGTACCGAAGTGGATCTTCATCTTGCCCGTGGCGGTGAGGCCCGAACCGTCGTGGGTGTCGTCGGAGAGGGTGCCGTCGAGCAGGTGGATGCCGTTGAAGTCCGTGGCGTTGGCGATACGGGTGATTTCCGAGGCCATGGCCTGGTACTCGGAGTCGATCATCAGCCGCTGGGTGGAATCGTAGGTGCCGGTGGCCGCCTGTTCCGCCAGTTCCTTCATGCGGGTCAGCTTTTCGTCAATGACGCCCAGCGCGCCGTCGGCGGTCTGGATCATGGAAATGGCGTCGTTGGCGTTGCGTGCGCCCTGCTGCAGGGTGGCGATGTCAGCCCGCTGCAGCTCGCGGATGGCCAGGCCCGCGGCGTCGTCCGCCGCGGAGTTGACCCGCAGGCCCGTGGAAAGGCGCTGGGTGGACTTGCTCAGAGCTGAGTAGTGGGTATTCAGATTCCTGGCCGTGTTGGCGGCCATCATATTGTGGTTAATGACCAAAGACATGGGACACCTCCTGGTGGGTTATGCTGCTCACCAAAATGCAATCCATGTGCCAAAAATTTTTACTCAATAATTTTAGCATATTGTTCTGACAGGTTGGCTGCGGGGAAAAATTTTCCCCGTGCGGCGCGGGCATTTTTGACGCCGGTTGCGGCGGCTGCCGGGCGGCAATGTCCACCCGGCGCGGCGGCAAAGAGCGCCCTTGTCTGCCCTGTGCGGTTCCCTGCGGGCCAGAACCGCAAGGGGCAGCGTGTGGGCAGGCGCCTTCCCCGGCGAGCGCAAAAAAAAACGCCGGTTCCGGAGCGATCCGGAACCGGCGCGACACGGAGCCAAAAGACGCGGCGCTATCCCCAACGCCGTGGGGGCGGGGCAGAGCCCCGGCCCCCGGCCTTTCGGCCTTGTTATGCTTACCGCTTCATGCCGATGACGGTTTCCAGCATGGTGTCCACAGTGGTGATGCCCTTGGAGTTGGCCTGGAAGCCGCGCTGGGTGGCGATCATCTGCACAAATTCGGTGGTCATGTCCACGTTGGACTGCTCAATATTGTAGGCGTTGGTGGTTCCGAAGCCGTTGTCGCCGGGCACGCCCACGCGGGGTTCGCCCGAATCCTGGGTGGCGGAAAAGAGGTTGCCGCCCTCCCGGTAGAGGCCCTGGGTGCACTGGAAGTCGTAGAGGGCTATCTGGTAGAGCGGGATGGTCTTGCCGTTGGAATAGATGCCGTAGATTACGCCGGATTCGTCAATATCCACGTTGCTCAGGGTGCCGGAGGCATAGCCGTCCTGGCTGCTGGACTGCACGGTATAGGAAGTGGTGTTGGCCGCGCTGGCGTAATCCTGCCGCTCCACGGCGGCCATAACGGGCACGTCGGAGTAGTTAATAACGGGATTGGTGGGGTCTGTCGTGTCAACAGCAAGGGAATCCAGCGAGCCCGTGGTGGTCCAGGCGGGGTTGCCCATGTCCTTAAGGCCGAAGTCCAGCTCAATGATGTAGTTCTGCGCCTGGCTTACGGGCGTGGCGGTGGCGCTGGTGCTCATGGTTTCGCTCACGCTGTTGGCCAGGGGCTGGCCGGAAAAGTTGGCCGTGAACACGGGCAGACCGTTGCTGGAAGTCTTGGTGGGCTGCCAGGAAGTTTTGAGCGAAGGATCCACGGCCACCTGATCGTTGGCGTCGGGTGTTTCCGTAGCGCCGTAGCTGTAGGCCGTCTGGTTGACCAGCTGGCCGCTGGCGTTGAAGATCATGACGCCGCTCATGAGCACGCCGGCTTGTTTATTAGTGCCTTCCACGGAGTCATTGTAGAATTTGGTGGGATCCGTGCCCCAGGTGTTGGTGCTGGGGTCGTAGTCCTCGCCGCCGTAGCTGCGCATATCTTCGGAGGGCGGGATGGTCACCAGGTATTCGTACATGGTGTAGCCTGAGGGCAAACCCTCCATGGTATAGATGAGATTGCCGTCGGAATCCGTTTTGCTGGTGTCCACCTGATCGTAATATACGGTGAGGGTATGGGTGCCGCCGCCTTCGTCGTAGACATCGATGCTGGACTGGGTGGCGTAGGCCGTGTCCGCCAGGGGCGGCTCGTTGGCGCCGTTCCAGAGGTCGAAAAGGGCCGTCATGGGGCTGGTGTTGCTGGTGGTGCTGTCGCCCGTGCCGTCGTTGGTCAGGCCCATGGTAAAGGTGACGTTGGTGGTCTGCTGCGGCAGAATGTTCCAGCTGTCCAGCACAATATCTGTGGGCGTGCCGGAACCTACATAAGCGGATTCGCTGGCTTGGGACGTGCCCAGGTTGGTGGAGCCGCTGTTGAAGGTGAGCTTGGTATCATTGTTCACCTTCCAGCCCTGCAGCAGGTAGCCTTCAGGATTCTGCAGCTCGCGGTCGTCGTTGAAATAGAAGTCGCCCGCGCGGGTGTAGTACTTTTCCTTGCTGTTGGGCTTGCGCACCTGGAAAAAGCCGTTGCCGTCGATGGCAATATCCGTCACCGAATTGGTGGTTTCAAAAGAGCCTGCGGAATAGTCGCCCAGGATGGCGTAAACGCTGGAACCCGCGCCGATCTGCGAAGTGCCGCTGGCCGTGCCGGTGCTGCGGTACAGGTAGTCGTTGAAGTCCATGCGCTGGCTTTTGAAGCCGATGGTGCTCACGTTGGCGATGTTGTTGCCCACCACGTTCATTTTTTGCCCGTGGGAAAGCAAGCCTGAAACGCTGGCCCACATGCTGGCTGAAAGACCCATAATTTCCTCCGTGTCTGCTTGGGGATAGGGGGATATGTCTGTCGGCCGGGCGCGCCGCGGGCGCGGCCTTCAGGCCGGACGTTCCTCTCTGGTTAACTGCTGCTGGATGCGGTGTCCGTGCTGCTCTCCGTCGTGCTGGTGGTATTGGGCAGCATGACCTGGCGCACGTCGGAAAGGGCCATGAGCTGGCCGCCCTCCAGGCCCAGGTATACGGTGCCGCTGTCTGTAACCACGCCGGTGACTGTGGCGTCCACCACCTGATCGGAGAGCACTGCCTCGCCCGAGGAATTGAGCAGGGAGAGGCTCACCGTGTACACGCCGTCGGCCGCCGTAGCGCCGGAGCTGGTCTTGCCGTTCCAGTTGAATTCGTAAGTGCTGCCGGAGCTGAGCGCCCCCAGAGTTTCCGTATAGACGGCGTTGTTGTCGCCGTCGCGCACGGTGATGGTGCCGCTGGCCACTGTGTCCGCCGGCGCGTAGCGGAAGCGGGTGATAGTAGTGGTGCCGCTGGTGCTGTCCGTCACCTTGCCGATGGCGTTGCCCGACACCGTGACGTTTTTGCCGATGTAGGACGTGGCGTTGATCATCTGCTGGTTGTTGGTGGCGGTGGTCAGGTCTTCCATGCTGTCGTTGAGGTTCATGAGCTGCTCAAGACTGGAGAACTGGGCCATCTGGGAGATGAACTCCTTATCCTCCATGGGGTTGAGCGGATCCTGATACTTGAACTGGGTGACCAGCAGCAGCATGAACGAATCCTTGTCCAGGCTGGAGCTGCTGGTCTGGCTGCTCAGGGCCTGGCTGAACTCGTTGTTGGTCTGGGTGATGGATTGCGTAATGCTGGACATGGCTTTCTCCCGGCTGTTCAGGCCACCACATTAAGGGCCCCGGCGGCATATACTGCCGTCCGGCTTAGAGAATGCACAGGCTGTTCCAATGCCGCTGCTTCGCTGTTTTCGTCGTTATTTCGAAATGTTGCCAGATTTTTCAGGCGGGCAAGTTCTTCCCGGCGGGCATCTTCTTCCTGCCAGGAATTGTGCTGCTCCAGGTCCTGCCAGGAAGCGGCGTCCTGCTGGCTCGAATCCAGCTGCACTTCCACCTTGTCCACCTTGAGGCCCTGTTGTTCCAGGTTCAGACGGATGTGCTCCACCTGGCGGTTGACCATATCGGCGGTTTCGCTTTTTTCCGGGCGGATGAGCGCCGTGACCTCGCCGTTGCGCACGGTAAGGCTCAGGGTAATGGCCCCCAGCTCCTGCGGGTGCAGCTGCAGGTCCAGGCGGGTGCCTCCGTTCTGGAGGGAGGAGAGCAGCCCCCGCTCCACCTGCCCCGCCACCTGGCGCGCCAGTTGCGGCTGCGCGTTGGCGGACGCGGTGCTCACAGGCTCGCCCGCCGTATTCTGGGCAGCATAAAGGGCCGCCTGGGCGGCAGCGTCGGCACGGGCCGTGGTGGCGGTGGGGGCGGTTTTGACGGCGACAGTCTCAAGCAGGTCGTCCCAGGCGCTTTCCTTGTTCGACTTTTTGTCTGAGGCGGCATGACCATCTTCGCCCGTGGCCGCTTCCTGCCCTTTTTGGCTGGCAGCGCCCTGCGCTTGCGCCGCGTGGTTCCGCAAGGCGGCGTTGTCGGCACTCTGGGGCACGGCGTCCGCTTGCCGGGCGTTTTGGGTAAGCGGCTGGGCGGCAGTCTGGGCCGTCGCCGCATTCTGGCGCGTGGCCGTGCTGTCTGCGTCCGTTCCCGCCAGTGTCCGGCTCAGGACGTCCCGGCTCTTCTGCTGCACGGTATCGTCAATGACGGTCTTGCTCTGCTGGGCCTTCTTGTTCTGCAGGGCGTGGGCCTGCTTTTCTTTTTCCGTGCGGGCGCGAGCTTTGGCCAGCATGGGCTGCAGGGTATCCTTGAGGGCCGCGTCCAGGGTTTTTTGCGCGGACTTGGCGGCGGTAAAGTAGTCCGTGGCCGGGGCCAGCAGGTTGGCAAGTTGCGTGGGGGTGGACAACAGGGCCGTGGCTCCGCCGAACTGATTCCCCAGGCTTTGCAGGGCAGTGGAAGAAAGGCCCAGCCCCTTGCCCAGGGCCAGAACCTCTTCCTGTGTTACCTGCAGGGCCGTGGTCTGGTCCATTTTGCCGATAAAATCCTGGATCAGGGCCAGGGCTTCCGTGCCTTTACCCTGCAGCATAAGGGCCTGGGCGCTCTCATCCAGAACGCCTGTGGGGTCGAGCTTTTTCAGCAGGGAGGTAATGGCGGATTTTTCGTCGTCGCCCAGCTGCGGCGTGGTTGCGCCGGTTTTCAGGCTGGCCAGCACCATGGCCAGGCTTGCGCCGTCAGGCTGCTCGGCCAGTGAATCCAGGCGTTCCAGCCCTTCGGCCGGGACGCCCGCCTTGGCCAGCTGCTGGCGCAGGCTTTGCAACTCTTGCTTGGTGAAGCAGACTTCTTCCAGCGTATAGGTGACGCCGTTGGAAGTGGTGCGGGTATAGGGGCTCTGCACCTGCGTTGTCGCAGCTGTGGCGCTGGCGGCAGTCTCCTGGGCCAGCGCCGCGTCCGCGGAGACGTTTTCGTCGCTGGCGGCGCTGTCTATGGCCGTGTGCATGGCCGAGAGGTAATCGGCGAAGCCGCTTTCACTCCGGGCCGTGTTCTGGGCGGTCCAGAGGGCCTCGGTGGCGGTGGCGGCGTCGGCGGCGGTGGGAAGAATCTGCATGGTCCACTCCTTGCGCCCCAGGACAATTCAAGGAGTGTTCCAAAAATTTTTATCTTTTTATTTTAGGTTGATAGTAAATTGTCCAGGCCAGGACAGGGCAAGTCTTGCCGCGGCGGCCGCCTGGTTTTCTAGCCCAGGCGGTGGGCCAGGTCGGCCAGGCGCTCCAGGGCCGCGTTCCAGGCCCGGCGGCTGTAGTCGGCATTTTGCAGGTACATCTGCAGAAAACCGTTGCCCAGGCGCGCCAGAGGCGGCTGGGCGCTCCAGAACCCTGGGGGCAGGCTGCGGACGGGATTTTTCAGGGCTGCCGCGCACCGGCCGCAGACGGCGGCGACGGCAGCGGCCAGGCGGGCCTGCAGCGCGGGAAAGCGCGCGCCCAGCGTTGCCAGGCGGGTTTCCAGCAGGGGAGCCAGGTCCGGCTGATAAAGGTGCAGGAAGACTGCCTGCCAGAAGTCTTCCAGCACGGGCCTGCAGGATGCCGCAGGCGGCCCCAGGCGGGCAAGGCTGTGCAGGCCCAGGGCGTCGCGCCCCGTGCGCCAGAGGCTCAGACCGGAGAGGGGGGGCAGGGGCGCGGGCGCGGCGGCGCAGGGGGGCTCCAGCAGGGCCAGCGCCGTTTGCGCCACAACGGCGGGGCTGAAGGCCGCCTTGCAGTACAGGCGGCCCCGGCGGCACTGCCAACAGCCCACGCAGCTCATGGCCGCGCGCAGCACCCACTGCCCCGGCGCGCGGGGGCCTGTTTCCCGCGCGTGCACCGGGCCCATGGAGAGGTTGAGCACGGGCACGCCCAGGTAGTCCGCCAGGTGCATGGGCCCTGTATCCGGGGTGATGCAGAGGTCCAGGGTGCGCATCAGGGCCGCCAGCTGGTCCAGGCTCAGTCTGCCGCAGGCGTCGGCGGTTCGGGGTAGGCCCGCCTTGCGGGCCACGGCCGCCCCCAGCTCGGCTTCAGCCGGCCCGCCCAGCAGCAGCGGGGGCGCGCCTGCCGCTGCCAGCCGCCGCGCCAGCCGCGCCCAGAAGTCCGCATCGGGACGCTTGGCCGGGGTGCTTGCGCCCAGCACCAGGCCCACGCGCCGCGCGCCGCCGCGCCGCAGGGCCGCGCAGGGCACGTTGCGCAGGTCCGGGTAGGGGGCCAGATCCAGCAGGTGCAGGTCTGCCCAATGGAAGGGATTGTTATGGTTGTTCTGGGTCAGGGCTGTCCGGTACAGCTGCCAGAAGCCGCGCACATGCAGCCCCTTTTTGTCGGACACGGGGCCGATTTTGCGTTCGGCCCGCAGGGCCGCCATGCAGCGGGCCGCCGCGGGCGCGCTGCAGAGGTTGAAGGCGGCCGCGTAGCGCCCGCGCGCCAGAACCGTGCAGTGGGCGGGCGGGAAAAAGACCGCCTCCGGCGCTACTGCCATAAGAGGCTTAAAAAACTGCGGTTCCGCCACAACCCAGAGCGGATGCCCTGGGTAGAGACGCCGCAGCCGCAGCAGCAGGGGGAAGGTGAGCAGCAGATCCCCCATGCGGTGGAGCTGAAAAACAAGAACGGGATCCGCGCTCACGTCACATTCCGTCGGCGCGCGCCGCGGCAGAGCCCCGCATGCCGGGGATGCCGTAAACTGCGCGCATCTGGTCGAGCAGGGTCTGGAGCCTGTGCCGCCAGGTGTGGCAGGCCAGCACCCGCCGCCGCCCGGCCGCCGCATAGGCGCGGCGTTGCGCCGGATGGGCGAGAAAGTGGCGGGTCAGGTCCGCAATTTCTTCCGGATCCCGGTAGACGGCCATTTCGTCCGGGGCAAAGAGCTGTTCCATCTGCGGCCGCCAGTCGGTCAGCACAAAGCCGCCGGCGGCGGGGATATCAAAAATGCGCTGGTTTACAGCCCCTTTCATCTGCTTGCTGGTGCAGTTGAAGTTGAGGTCTGAGCAGCCGTAAAACGCGGGCAGCTCCTGGTAGTAGTTCAGGGCGTCCAGGTAGCGAGGCTGCGCGGGCTCGCGGCGGAATTCCGTTTTCCAGCCTGCGTCGCCCACGATGAGCGGGCGGAAGGGCAGCAGGCGGCGCACGCAGCCGTTGCGGTACAGGCGGGTGGCCTGCCAGGTGACGGCCGTTTCGTAAGCCAGTCTGGCCTCGTTGTCCGGCAGGGCCAGGTAGTGGGCGTGGACCTCGGGAAAATCCCGCTCCAGCAGGGCAGGCACCGAGCGCAGCTCGCTTTCCGTAAAGGCCTGGGCCACGGCTTTGAAAGGCAGCAGCAGGGCGCGGGGGAAGCGCCCGTTTTTGAGCCTGCCGCCCACCTTGTAGAGCATGGAATTGCCCACAAAGGAGACCGCCGCCCGCCAGACCGCCGGGGCATTGCGCTCCTTGCCGGGGCAGAAGCGCTCCGGATCCGTGCCCAGGGGCAGATAAAAGACGTGCGTAAAGCCCGCGGCGCGCAGGCTGGGGATATTGTCGCTGTCCCAGGTGAAGAGGGTTGTCCAGGGGCTGACGCAGCGCGTGTAGAGGTGGATGATAAGGTGGGGGTTGTCCACAAACCAGGAGGCCAGCGGCAGTTGCAGCCGGGCCAGCAGGTCCATGAGCACGCCCTCCACGTCCACCCCCATGTGGTTGAGGGTCAGGCAGCAATCGGGGCGAAATTCCACCACGGCCTGGAGCAGGCGACGCACAAAGTCTTCCTGGGCCACATCGCCGTCGCCCACGGCCAGCAGGCGGTGTTCCAGGCCCAGTTGGCGGCAGGCGGCCTCCACTTCGCCCATGAGGAAGTAACGGCTGGTGAGCAGCAAAACGCGGGGTTTGGCCTCGGCAAAGCGCGGGGCCACGGCGCGGCTCCAGAAATCGAAGCGGCGGCTGGCTTCAAGCTCCCGGCGCAGAAAACCGTAATAGGTTGCGTCCAGCCGCTGATAGAAGGGCAGGGCTATGGGCAGCAAAGGGCGACCGCCGTGGCTGATCTGCCAGCGGGTCAGCGCGGTCAGGGCGCTTTTTGCTTCCGGTGCGTCAACTAGAAAGACGCGCGCCCGCTCGTGCGGGCGCAGGGCGCTGCACGCGCCGCAGAGCTTCTGCAGCTCCGTCTCTTTGTCCACCACGGCCACGGGGCCTTCAATTTCGTCCAGCAGGCGGCGCAGGGCGTGCCCCAGGCCGCAGCCCAGAAGCACGGGCAGGAAGGCCTGCGGGGCCCCCGCCGGGGCAGAGGCCACTGCGGCCACGGGAGGAGAAAGGGGCGCGGCGTCGGAAAGTCGGCGCAGCGCCGCGCGCACGGCGGCGATTTCGCGTTCCGGGCCGCCCGGGCCCAGCATGCGCAGCAGGCGGCCGTCGGGCAGGCGGGCTTCCACATCGGCGGGCCCGGCGGCCGTGGCCGCCGTCAGGGCGCGGAAGCGCGGCCCAGGGGCCTGGCTCATGAATGTCCGCCCCGCAACGCGGCGGGCAGGTTTTCCACCACGATCTCATCGTCCTTCAGACGGAAGAGTACGGCTTCGCGGGCGCGCTCCACCGCCATAAAGGTGCGGCCGATGGAGATTTCCACCCCTGGGTAGACCTTGCCGGGGACCAGCAGACGGCAGCCTTCCATGGCCTGCTCGTCTTGCGTCAGGCGGCTCCAGAGCTGTTCGCGCTTTTTGAGCAGGTCGGCGTACTGACGGCGGCGGGCCCGGAGCTTGCGGGTGATTTCATTGGTTTCCGGCGGCAGATGCCCGGCCACGGCATTAAGGTGCGTCACGGCCTGGGAAAGGTCTTTGAGGATTTTATCCAGTTTTTCCAGCTGGCGGATGCTGACGGGATCGTAGCCCAGGAAGACCTGGGTGGGCACGGCGGCCTTGTTGCCCAGCTGCCGCCCCACATAGACGCTGCCGTAGGCGTTGATCACCCCACCGTAAACCTGCTGGCGCACCACCAGGTTGCTGCCGGCGTAGATGGTGCAATAGAGGCAGTATTTGTCCACCACGATGCTCTCGCGGGCGCGGGCTTCCACCCGTTCCATAAAGGGGGTCAGCAGTTTGCCGCCGGCGTCCAGCTTGCTGTGGCTGCCCGCGCCGCCGCGCACGCCGCCTTCGATAAGCAGGTTGCGCCGGGCGCGCACCACGCCGCCTTCCACCATGCCCATGACGCGCACGTTGTTGCCCTGGACAGAAAAACCCGCCCGCACGGAACCGTGCACGGCCATATCGCCCACAAAAAAGATGTTGCCGGTCTGAAAGCTGATGTCCTGGCGCACGTTGAGCAGCTTTTTGACCGTAATGCGGCCGTGGAGATAAAAAACGTAGCCGTTGGCCGCGGCAAGCAGGTATTCGGGGTGCTCCGGGTCCACCCGGGTATTGGGGCCGGCGGGGAAGGTGGGGGCGTCCAGAATGAAGCGCTGGTCCGGGCGCGCCCCGGCCGCCCCCAGAGGGATAAACCGGGCCAGCACCTGTCCGTTGATGACGTTTTGCACATAGCCCAGGCTGTAGACGTCGGACGCGCCGCCGGACCCCCCCGGCTTGAGATTGAGGTGGTTGAAATCGGGATTGAAGTAATGCTGCAGATAGTATGGCACCGTGCACCTTCCGCTGGAGCCTTTCGCCCTGGCGACGCCGTGTGCGCCGCAGCTTTGAAAGGATCTCCGGAACAGCCGCCGCGCGGCTATTCCGCTGTGTCGGGGATGTAACCCTTCAGTTCCTCTTCGCTGTAGAAGGTGGGGAAAAAGCCCTCTATTTCTGAGCGGCGCAGGAGCTCTTCCACGGGGGGCGCGGGCGTCAGCAGAACCAGCCTGCGGCCCTGGCTGCGGCCCTTGGTGCTGGCGCTCACCAGCACGCCCAGGCCGGAGGCGTCTACCTTCTCCACCTGGCTCAGATCCAGCACCACCTGGCGGATGCCCGGCGCAAGGATATAGGCCTCCAGCTGGCGGTTCAGATCGGGCACATCCGGCAGGAGCATGTCGCCGGTCAGGCGCAGCACTGTGACGTTGTTGTGGGATTCCGCCAGCAGGGTAAACATGGGGCCTCCGTCAGAGCGCGGCCGACGCGGGGGGACCGACGCAGGGCTTCGGCGCGACGGCAAAGCCGGAAGCCGCCCCCGCCGGGCTTGTTGCCGAATGTGCCGTATACTATGCCGATCTGGCGAGATGCGTCAACCATGCCGCGGGGAAAGGCGAACAAAGTCTGCGTCTGCGGGGCCGGGGCCTCAGGCGTGGCCCAGGGGCTCTTCCGCCGCTGCGGCGGCCTGTGCGGCGGCGTTCGCGCCGTTGCGGCGCTTTTTGCGCTGGGCGCGTTTTTGTTCTTCTTCTTCGCGCAGGGCGCGGCGCAGCACCTTGCCCACAATGGTTTTAGGCAGGCTTTCGCGAAATTCCACCAGGCGCGGCACCTTATAATTGGCCAGCTTTTGCCGGCACCAGGCAATGACGTCCGCCTTGGTGAGGGTTTCGCCCTGGCGGGGCACCACATAGGCCTTGAGCACCTCGCCGCGCAGCTCGTCGCCGATGCCCACGCTCACGGCTTCCAGCACCTTGGGATGTTCCAGCAGCACTTCGTCCACCTCGCGGGGGTAGACGTTATAGCCGCCCACCAGGACCATATCCTTTTTGCGGTCCAGGATGTAGAAGTAGCCGTCCTCATCCATGGTAGCCAGGTCGCCTGTGTAGAGCCAGCCGTTGCGCAGGGCGCTGGCCGTTTCGTCCGGCCGCCGCCAGTAGCCGTGCATGACCTGCGGCCCCTGCACCACGAGCTCGCCCATTTTGCCGGGCGGCAGGGTCAGGGAGCCGCCCTCCATATCCACTATGCGGGCGTCCGTGCCCGGTACGGGCATGCCGATGGAGTTGGCCCGCTGGCCCTGTTTGCCCAACGGGTTGATGTGGGTGATGGGCGAGGCTTCGGTAAGGCCGTAGCCCTCCAGGATAGCCGCGCCCGTGGCTTCCTGAAAGCGGCGGAAGATCTCGCGCGGCAGGGGGGCGGAGCCGGAAACGCAGATTTTGATGCTGCTGAGGTCGAAGCTGGCCAGGTTTTTTTGCTGTAACAGCGAAATGTAGACCGAAGGCGCGCCGGGAAAGATGGTAGGCCTGCGTTTGTCTATCAGGCGCAGCACGTCCTGCGGCACATAGCGCGGCAGGGGCAGGGTGGTGGCGGCCAGGGCCATGGGGATGATGAGCCCAGTGGTGAGGCCGTAGACGTGGAAAAAAGGCAGCAGAGAAATAAAAGTGTGGTGGGTCTCCGGGCGGACGTTGATGATGTCCAGCACCTGGCGGCAGTTGGTGCCCAGGTTGGCGTGGGTGAGCATGACGCCCTTGGGCAGCCCGGTGGTGCCCCCTGTGTACTGCAGCATGATGGGGTCGCGCAGGGGATCGGCAATGGGGGCCGCATAGCGCTGTGCGCCTTTGCAGAAATCCTGCCAGGCAAAGACGTTTTTGTTGTCGTAGGGGATGGGGGCTTTTTTGCTGCGGCGTTTTTTCAGCCTGTAGAGCACGTTAAGAGGAAAGGAGAGGGCGTCGGCCGCGCCCGTGACGATGAAATTGCGCAGGGGCAGGCGGTCCCGCAGGGCGGCCACGCGCGGCCAGAGCATATCCAGCAGCACCATGTGCTCCGCGCCGGAATCCTGCATATTGGCCACGATTTCTTTTTCCATATACAGGGGGTTGGTCAGAACCACCACGGCCCCGGCCTTGATGACGCCCCAGAAGGCGATCACGGTCTGCGGCAGGTTGGGCAGCATGATGGCCACCCGCTGCCCGGCGCGCACGCCCATGCGCCGCAGGGCGCCGGCAAAAAGCTCGGCCCGTTCCCGCAGTTTTTTGTAGGTGATGCGCGTGTTCTGAAAAATAAGCGCGTAGCGGTTGGGGTATTTTTCCGCCGCCTCGTCCAGCATGGCGTAGAGGGGCTTGTTCCACACGCTGGCGGTGTGGGGCACAAAGGCATCGTAGTGGTCGAACCAGGGGCGCGTAAGTTCAGTGCTCATAACCGTTCAGCAGGGGGGTTCAGGGGGTAAGAAAGATCCGCAGAATCCAGAGAGGCTGCCTGCGCGCTGACCACGGCGCAGGCTTTGATGCCCTCAAGCCGGCCTGTGAAGCCCAGGCCTTCTTCCGTGGTGGCCTTGACGTTGACGCAGGTCAGGGGCAGGCCCAGCAGCCTGGCCACGTTTTTGCGGATGGCCGCGCCGTGGGGAGAAAGGCGCGGCTTTTGGGCCACTACGGTAAGGTCTGCGTGGCAGGGCGTGACGCCCGCCTCGCGCACCATGGTCAGAACCTGATCCAGCAGCAGGGCGGAGGAGACACCCTCCAGCGCGGGGTCACTGTCGGGGAAGTGCCGGCCGATGTCGCCCAGCCCGGCGCAGCCCAGCAGGGCGTCGGCCAGGGCGTGCAGCAGCACGTCGCCGTCCGAGTGGGCCACCACCTGCGGCCCCTCTGCAATGGGCACGCCGCCCAGGCGCATGGGGCGTCCGGGGCCGTAGCGGTGCACATCGTAGCCGAAGCCGGTGCAGAAGCGCGGTGCGGGCGCGGCGGGGCGCAGCAGGCTCAGGTCTTCGGGCCTGGTCAGTTTGACATTGGCGGCTTCGCCTGGCACCACGCGCACCTCCTCGCCCAAGGCTTCCAGCAGGGCGGCGTCGTCCGTGGCGGGGCCGTTCCCGGCGGCCAGGGCCGCCTGGTGGGCGCGGTGCAGCACGTCGCAGCGAAAGCCCTGCGGGGTCTGCACGGCGGCCAGGCTGTGGCGGGGCAGGGTGGCCAGCACCCGGTCGCCTTCCACGGTTTTGATGGTATCTGTTACGGGCAGGGCCGGAACCACGCCCGCGGCCCCTTGCTGCAGCGCCGCGCACACGCGGGCCACCAGGGCCGGGCTTGCAAAGGGCCGGGCCGCGTCGTGCACCAGCGCAAAGCGCGTGCGCGGGGGCAGAGCCTCCAGGCCCAGACGCACGGAATCCTGCCGGGCCGGGCCGCCTGCGGCGCAGCGCCAGGGCAGGCCGAAATCATGGCTGCGGCAGAGGGCGCGGAGGCGTTCTTCCTCCACGGCGCGGCGTTCGGGCGGAAAAACAAAAACCAGCCCGGCCACCAGGCCGCTGCGGCTCATGGCCTGGGCCGCGTGCCAATAGAGGGGCAGGCCGCGCCAGGAAAGAAACTGCTTGGCTTCGCCGCCCGTGGCGGCGGCCATGCGGCTGCCGCGCCCGGCGGCCAGCACGATGGCCCAGGGCGCGTCTGCGGCTTCGGGCGTGGCAAAGGGGTGGGGCATGGGCGTGCTCACAGTATAACAATAAAGGGAGTGGGACGATAAGCCGGGTTCTGTCCGCGCGGCAAGCGCGCGTGACCGTCATTCCTCTAGGAGCGCGGTTGCCCGCGCCCTCAAGCAACCTACCCGGAAGGCATGGGTCGGGCCGACCGCCTTCCCTATTTGGTCTTGCTCCAGACGGGGTATGCCGAGCATGCCGCGTCGCCGCGGCATCTGGTGGGCTCTTGCCCCACCGTTTCACCCTTACCCCGCGCGCGGCGGGGCGGTTTGCTTTCTGTGGCGCTGTCCGAGGGTCGCCCCTCCTGGGTGTTACCCAGCGTCCTGCCCTGCGGAGCCCGGACTTTCCTCCCCGGGCACGCGGCCCGCGGCGACGGTCTGTCCCACTCCCATCATTATTAACGCAGATTACCTTTGAGAATATGCATTCTCAGAGCTTACGGCACGCCCGTTTCGGCGCTTACCAGCGCAAATAAACTGCGCTTACGCCTGCACGGCGGGCGTCTGCTCACGCAGCCGCACGCACGGCACAGCAACGTTGCAATGCCGTACATAGTTGCCGGGGCGTCAGGCTTTTTCGTCCTGAGCCGGGGCCTGCTGGGGCGCGCACTGGGCCGGGGCTGCGTCCTGGAAGTGCTCGCACCAGAAGAT
Source organism: Desulfovibrio legallii (assembly GCF_900102485.1). NCBI lineage: Bacteria > Pseudomonadati > Thermodesulfobacteriota > Desulfovibrionia > Desulfovibrionales > Desulfovibrionaceae > Desulfovibrio > Desulfovibrio legallii. Next base: position 28,801 of record NZ_FNBX01000006.1, read on the forward strand.
AAGGCGCTGGCAGTTGGGGCAGCTCAAGATCTGCTGGCCGCGCTGCAGCTCAATGAAGGTCTGCGGCGGCACGGCGATGTGGCAGCCGGAGCAGACCCCTTCGCGAACGGCCACAATGACCGGGTGTTCCAGCCGCTCGCGGATAAACTCGTAACGCAGAAAGACCGGATGGGGGATGGCCGTGCCCACATGCGCGCGCTTGGCGTCCAGCTCCACCAAGGCGGCCTGGGCCTTTTTCAGGCGGTCGTCCAGGCTGCTGCGTTTTTCTTCCAGCTCGCCTTTGAGGGCGTTGTAGGTCACGTCCAGCGCCGCCAGGGCTTCGTTCTGGCTCTGGATTTCGTCCAGCAGGGTTGTTTTTTCTTCTTCGCGGGAGCGGTTGACCTTTTCCATGCTGTCCATTTCGCGCAGCACGGCGTGGTATTCCCGGGTATTGCCCACCTGGGTGAGCTTGTTTTTGCTTTTTTTGATGCGGGCCGCATCGTCGTCGATTTCCAGGGAAAGACGTTTTTGCTGGTCCTGCAGATGGGAGAGCTTGTCCAGCACATAGTTGCGCTGGTTTTCCACCTCGGCGAAGCGTTCCTCCAGGGCTTTCAGGTCGCCGGGGGCGCGGTCCAGTTCCTGCCGGACTTCGTGGATGGCGTCGTCAACTTTTTGCAGTTCGACAAGCTGACGGATTTGTTCAAAATAGACGTCACTGCTCATGGAAGAGGTCCTCCTAGCGAATCAAGAAAACACAACAGGGCGGAACGGCGAACGCGACGGCACAAAACGGACCGTGACCCCCGCCAGGGCTTGTTGCAGCAAAAGACTCATGCGGCGCATCATTTCTTCCTCCAGGCTGTGGTGGCCCACATCCAGAAGGCAGACGGCGGCTTCAAGCGCCGCGTGGTATTTGACGTCGCCGGTAATATAGAGCTGCGCGCCGGCCTGGGCGGCCGCGTCCATCAGGGAAGCGCCCGAACCCGTGCAGTAGGCCACCCGGCGGACGCTTCGGGGTTGCGGGCCGCAGCAGACGGCCGTGGCAAGGTCCAGCCCCTGCCGGGCCAGCCTGGCCGCCAGGGCCGCTACGGAGCAGGCCTCAGGCAGGTCGCCCGCCAGGCCGTAGCCTGGGGGCAGCTCCGCGCCCTGGGCCGGGGCCGCGGGCTCCAGCACGCTCAGGTTGCGAAGGTCCAGATCCCGCGCCAGCCAGCCCGCCGGGCCGTAAGGATTAACGTCCAGCGAGGTGTGCGCTGCATACAGGGGCACGTCCGCGCAGAGAAGCAGGCGCAGGGCCTCGCGATAGTTGTCGCAGCGGTTGGGCAGGGCGGGCTTAAGGTGCAGCGGGTGGTGGCTGAGGACCATTTCCGCTCCTTGCGCCAGGGCGGCGGCCAGGGAGGCGGGGGTGGGGTCCAGGCAGACGGCCAGCGCCGTGACTTCCGTGCGCCGGGCAGCCACCTGCAGGCCGGAAAGATCCCACGCGGCGGCGTGCCCCAGGGGGGCGATTTTTTCTATGGCGGCAATTATTTCAGTGAGTTGCATATAAATCACCGGGAATAAAAAAGGCACTTTCGCGCGGAGTGCAACGGAAGTGCCCAAGGTGCGGCGGCAAGAAAAAGTTGTGCGACGCTTGCGGCAAGGGAATGACACACCTCTGTGAACGAGCGGGAAACGCACCCTGCCCGTATGCTTTGAATCCGATTCAGATAGATGGAAACGCCCGCCTTGTCAAGCGGCTGCGCCGGAAAGACGGGCAGCCTTGGGGCCCGCAGCGCGGGACGGCGTGGCGCAGTGGCCCGCAGCGCGGGACGGCGTGGCGCAGTGGCCCGCGCGGCCTTAACGGCGGACCGGAGCCCGCCACAGAGGCCGGCCTTTGCGCCGTCAGGGCATATTCTCCGCGTTCTGCCCTAAAGCCCGCGCAGGTAGCGCACCGCGTTGACAAAAAGCAGGGTGCCCGGCGGGTCCAGCTCGCCCCTGGTCCAGCCGGGGTGGTTGGTGACGTGGTGGAAGGCTTCCGGATGGGGCATGAGGCCCAGCACGCGGCCGGTAGGATCCGTAAGGCCCGCGATGGCCAGGGCCGAACCGTTGGGATTATAAGGATACTCCTGCGTGGGCAGGTTTGTGGTCGGGTCCGCGTACTGGAGGGCGATGAGGTTTTCCGCCTCCAGGCGGCGCAGGCATGCCGCGTCGCGGGGCACGAGCTTGCCTTCGCCGTGGCGCACGGGCATGGCCAGGGGCGGCAGGCCGCTGGTGAAGACGCAGGGGCTGTGGGGGTTGGGCGCAAGGCGCACCCAGCGGTCCTCAAAGCGGGCGGAGTCGTTGTGACCCAGGGAGACCTGCCGCTCAAAGCGATGGCCGTCCAGGGCGGGCAGCACGCCCAGTTTGACGAGAAGCTGGAAGCCGTTGCAGATGCCCAGCACCAGTTTGCCCGCGTCCAGAAAGCTGGCCAGCTGCTCCCGCAAGGGCACGCCCGCGGCGTCCTTCAGGTAGCGCCAGCGCATGACGGCCGTCTGAGCTGCGCCCAGGTCGTCGCCGTCCAGAAACCCGCCGGGAAAGATAAGGAAGTGGTAGTCGTCCAGGTGAACCTTGGCGGCCACCAAGTCGGAAAAGTGCACCACGTCGGCCCGGTCGGCCCCGGCCAGCCGGGCGGTGTGCGCGGTTTCGAGATGCGAGTTGGTGCCGTAGCCGGTGATGACCAGCGTATTGACCGTGCCCATGCGGGGAAAGCCTCCTTGGCGAACTGCGCCGCGCCCGGCCCGTGCCGGCGGCGGCATACGGCAGCGGGGGTCCGGCGGCCGCCAGGCCGCAGGGGCTGGAGCGGCCCCGTGCGGGACGCCCGTCTGCATGGGGAATACCACACTACGTACCTTGCTTTGGATAGTCAATGCTGGCAAAAAAAATCGTCCTGGTGTATGTAAGCGAAGATGTGCTTGGGGATGTGCCTTGGCACGCCACAATCAAGGTTGAGAGGCCATGAAAACAAAGTATATTTTTGTGACGGGCGGTGTGCTTTCGTCACTGGGCAAAGGCCTGGCGGCCGCTTCCCTGGGCGCGTTGCTGCAGACGCGCGGGCTGACGGTCACCATCCAGAAGCTGGACCCGTACATCAACGTGGACCCCGGCACCATGAACCCCTTTCAGCACGGCGAAGTCTTCGTCACCGACGACGGCGCCGAGACCGACCTGGACCTGGGCCACTACGAGCGCTACCTCAACGTGCCCATGTCCCGCAAGAACAACACCACCTCCGGGGCCATTTACAACCATGTCATCGCCAAGGAGCGCCACGGCGACTACCTGGGCGCCACGGTGCAGGTGATTCCCCACATCACCGACGAGATCAAGAGCGTGGTGCTTTCGCTGGCCGAGGGCGACGACGCGCCCGATGTGGCCATCATCGAGATTGGCGGCACCGTGGGCGATATTGAAGGCCTGCCGTTTCTGGAAGCCATCCGCCAGTTGCGGTCGGAGCTTGGGCGCGACAACTGCCTGAACATCCACCTTACTCTGGTGCCCTATCTGCGCACGGCGGGCGAGCACAAGACCAAGCCCACCCAGCACAGCGTCAAGGAGCTGCTCTCCATCGGCATCCAGCCGGACATCATCCTCTGCCGCTGCGAGCAGAGCATCCCCGAAGAGCTGCGGCGCAAGATCGCCCTGTTCTGCAACGTGGACCAGGACGCCGTGTTCTCCTCTGTGGATGTGAACAACATCTATGAAGTGCCCCTCAAGTTTTACGAAGAAGGCTTTGACCAGAAGGTGGCCATTATGCTGCGCCTGCCCGCGCGCAACGCCCACCTGGAAGCCTGGGAAAAGCTGGTCAGCGACTGCGCCAACCCCAAGGGCAAGGTGACCATTGCCATTGTGGGCAAGTATGTGGATTTGAAAGAAGCCTACAAGAGCCTGCACGAGGCCCTCATCCACGGCGGCGTGGCCAACCGGGTGGAGGTGGAGCTGCGCTACGTCAATTCCGAAAATGTGACCGAGGCCAACGCCGCCGGGCACTTTGCGGGCTGCGACGGCATTCTGGTGCCCGGCGGCTTCGGCTACCGCGGCGTGGAAGGCAAGATTGCGGCCATCCGCTACGCGCGGGAAAAGGGCGTGCCCTTCTTCGGCATCTGCCTCGGCATGCAGTGCGCGGTCATTGAATTTGCCCGGCATGTGGCCGGCCTGGAGGACGCCAACTCCGAGGAATTTAACCCCCTTTCGGATCACAAGGTCATTTACCTTATGACCGAGTGGTACGACTTCCGCACCAAGAACGTGGAGCGGCGCGACGCGGGCAGCGACAAAGGCGGCACCATGCGCCTGGGCGCATACCCCTGCAAACTTTTGCCCGGCACCAAGGCGCACGACGCCTATAAAAAGGACCTGGTGGAAGAGCGCCACCGCCACCGCTACGAATTCAACAACGCCTTCCGCGAGCTGTTCGGCCAGAAGGGCATGGTCTTCAGCGGCACGGCCCCGGACGACTCCCTGGTGGAGATCATTGAGCTGCCGGACCACCCCTGGTTTCTGGGCTGTCAGTTCCACCCGGAGTTCAAATCCCGGCCCATGAACGCGCATCCTCTGTTCCGCGAGTTTATCGGCGCGGCCAAGAAGTATGCCAAGGGGCAGGGCAAAAACTGAGCGTTGTCTCTTTCCCGGTTTTGTTCTGGAGCCGTTTCGGTTCGGAGGCGCAGGCTTCCGGCGCCGGAACGGCTTTTTTGTTGCGCTGCGCCCGCCGGGGGCGCATTTGCCGCGTCCGCCTGCCGCGCCGCGGGGCCGCAGGGCAGGGCTGCGGCGGCAGGCAACGGGCGGGGCGTTTTGGCAGCGCCTTTTACAACCGTTGGCTATTGCATAATTTTTATAGTTGTGGCACACTCCTTGTAAACAAAAAATCTGTTATCTTTTTTGTCGCTTGGGGGCGGAAGGGCGCATGGCACTGGAACTTCGGCAGCAATTAAAGCTGGCACAGCAATTGGTGATGACGCCGCAGCTGCAGCAGGCCATCAAGCTGTTGCAGCTTTCCCGCGTGGAACTTCTGGAAACGGTCCAGCAGGAGCTGGTGGAAAACCCGTTTCTTGAAGAGAACAGCGGCGAAGACGCGACGCCGGAGACCGTTGCCGAGGATGGGCGCGAGCCCGTGGCTGAAGAGGTCTATGACCGGGAGCTGGCCAAGGACGCCGACTGGGAAGACTACCTGGGCGAATTTGCCAGCACGCCGCGCCTTTCGCAGGCGCGCGAATACGAATCCGCTGAAGAGATCGCGCCCCTGGAGGCCCGCTACGCCGCCAAGCCCACGCTGGAGGGGCATCTGCTCTGGCAGTTGCGCCTTTCGCAGATGACCGACGCGCAGAAGGCCATCGGCGAGGTGATCATCGGCAATCTTTCCTCTTCCGGCTATCTGCAGGCCAGTGTGGAGGAAGTGGCGGATATGGCCCACGCCGCGCCCGACGCAGTGCGCGACGTGCTGGAGCGGGTGCAGCATTTCGATCCCGTGGGCGTGGCCGCCAGGGACGCGCGGGAGTGTCTGCTGGTGCAGATCCGCAATCTGCACTACGACCGCGACCCCATTCTGCTGGAGCTGGTGCAGTCCCATCTGGAAGATCTGGAGGCCAAGCGTTATAAGCCCCTGCTGCGCAAGTTCAAGCTGGATATGGAGGGCCTGCGCGAATACCTGGACATTATTCAGAGTCTGGACCCGCTGCCCGGCGCGAGCTTCGGCGGGGGGGAGCCCACCTATGTGAGCCCGGACGTCTTCGTCTATAAGGTAGGGGATGACTTTGTCATCCTGCTCAACGAGGACGGCTTGCCCCAGCTGCAGCTTTCTTCCATGAGCGAAATGGACCTGACCGCCGCCTCAGAAAAGGAAAAGGAATACTGCTCGGAAAAAATCCGCTCCGCTTCCTGGCTGATCAAAAGCCTTTACCAACGCCAACGGACCTTGTACAAAGTGATGGAGAGCATTGTGCGGCACCAGCGGCCCTTTTTTGAAGAGGGCGTCACCAGGCTGGCCCCGCTCATCCTTAAGGACATTGCTGACGATATCGGCATGCACGAATCCACAGTAAGCCGCATCACCACGAACAAGTATGTGGCCACGCCCCACGGCATTTTTGAACTGAAATTTTTCTTCAACAGCGGGCTGGAGCTGGACGACGGCAGCCAGGTGGGTTCGGAAAGCGTCAAGGCGCTGATCAAAAAATTCATTGCCGCGGAAGATCCCCACGCCCCCCTCAGCGACGAACGCATCGGCGAGCTGCTCAAGGAGCGCCTCAAGGTCAACATCGCCCGGCGCACGGTGGCCAAATACCGCACCGCTCTTGACATTCCTTCTTCATCACGGCGCAAGGAGCACTTTTAGGCCCCGCTTGTCCGGCCTTGAGCGCGCCGGCGCCCCACACCAGGAGGATCCTCTATGAACATCTCCTTCGCCTTCAAGAACTTCGACGCCTCCGACCATCTGAAGAAGTACGCCCGCCGCCGCATGGAAAAGCTGGGGCGGTTTTTCGGCAAGGCCGCCGGCCTGGACGTGGCCGTGGTGCTGACCGTGGATAAGTTTCGTCATCGCTGCGAGGTTACCGTCACCGGCGAGGGGCTGCACATCAACGCTTCGGAGCAGACTTCGGACATGTACGCCGCCATTGACCTGGTGACGGACAAGGTGGAAGCTCAGATCAAGCGTCAGGTTTCGCGGGTTAAGGAGCAGCGCCGCAAGGCCCGCAACGCCGAGGTGGACGTCTTCACCTACACCATGGACGCCGAAGGCGAGGCCCCGCAGCCCGTGGAAGGCACGGATCGCCTGGCCACCAAGCCCCTGCATCTGGACGAGGCCCTTATGCAGCTGGATTCCATCGGCAGCGATTTCCTGGTCTTTTTCAATGCGGAAAACGGCCGCATTAACGTGGTCTACCGCACGCGCGTCAGCGGGTATGCGCTGATCGACCCGGTGCTGTAGGCGCGGCGTTTCCGGGCGGCTATTCCCGCCGCCCCGCGCAACGCTTTTTGCGGGGCCGCCTTTCCGGGGCGGCCCCCGTGCGCCGGAGCCGGGAGCGCAGCCCCGCAAGCTGCAAGGGGGCGTCATGACAAAAGCCGTCGCAACGGCGTCCGGGGCCGCGGCAGTGCCCGCGCCGGTACGGGTCTGCGTGGTTACCGGGCTTTCCGGGGCGGGCAAAAGCACCGCCCTGAAGGTCTTTGAAGACATGGGGCATTTTGTGGTGGACGGCCTGCCCGCCACCCTGGCGCCGGAAATGGCGGCCATGATGTCCCGGCCCTCCATGAGCCATTTTAAGGGCATCGCCCTGGGCATGGACCTGCGGCAGAGCAACTTTCTGGACGAACTGAGCGCCTCGCTGGAGGCCCTGGCCGCCGCAAGCATCCGCCCCACACTGCTGTTCCTGGAGGCTTCGGCGCAGGAACTTATGCGGCGGTACGCCACCACCAGGCGGCCCCATCCGCTGGAGCGGGAGGGCATGGGCCTGGAGGCGGCCCTGAAGGCGGAGCGCGAAAAGCTGCGCCCCCTGCGGGAAATGGCGGACCTGGTGGTGGACACCACCAGCTTTTCCATCCACGACCTGCGCCGGGCTATCCAGAAGCGCTGGGGCAGCAACGGGCGGGGCAAGCTCAGGGCCATCCGCGTCAACGTCATTTCCTTTGGCTTCAAATACGGCGTGCCGCGCGAGGCGGACCTGGTCTTTGACCTGCGCTTTCTGCCCAATCCGTATTTTCTGGAGGATCTGCGGCCCCTTTGCGGCAGGGACAAGCCCGTGGCGGACTACGTTTTCGCCACGCCGCAGGCCAGGGAATTTCGGGCCAAATTGCTGGACCTCTTATTTTTTATGCTGCCGCTCATGGAGGCTGAAGGGCGCTACAGGGTGACCATTGCCGTGGGCTGCACCGGGGGGCGGCACCGCTCCGTGGCCATGGCCGAGGCCCTGTGGCAGGCGCTGCGGCAAGCGGACTATCCGGCCTCCCTTGAGCACAGGCACCTTGAACTCGGTTAAAAAAGCTGGCACGGTCAGACCTGCGAGGTTTGTCATGACGGATGAAAGCACCGAAAGCGGCGGGCAGAGCGCCGAGGCCCAGGTGGGCGTTATTGTCGTTTCCCACGCAGACTACGGCTCGGCCATGCTCCGCACGGCGGAATTTATCCTGGGCCCGCAGAGCGATTGCAGCTCCATCAGCGTGGACGTGGCCCACGAGGTCTCCGAAACCGTGCGCCGCCTGGACGACGCGGCCCAGCGCCTGGACAAAGGCGCGGGCGTCATCATCCTTACGGATATGTTCGGCGGCACGCCCACCAACCTGGCTCTTTCCCTGCTGGCCACCCACAAGGTGGAAGTGGTCACGGGCGTAAACCTGCCCATGCTGCTCAAAGTTTTCACTTCGCGGGACAAAGAGCTGGAGGAGCTGGCCCGCCTGGCCGGCGAGGCCGGGGCCAAGGGCATTGTGGTGGCGGGCAGCATGCTGCGCAATAAACCTCGCGACAAGAACGCCGGTTAGTATGTGGTTCAGGGTGGACAACCGGCTGGTGCACGGGCAGGTTATTGAGGCCTGGCTGCCCTATACCGGGGCGCGCCACCTGGTGGTGGCCAACGACGAGCTGGCGGCGGATTTTCTGCGCCAGCAGATTGTGGCCCTGGCCGTGCCCCAGCGGGTGGCCGTGCATTTCATTCCGGTCAGGGAGCTGGCGGCCACGCTCAATGCCTGCGGCGACGAGAGCTTCGTGCTTTTTGCCACCTGTCAGGACGCGCGCCGCGCCTGCGACGCCGGGATCGTCATGGAGGTGCTCAATATGGGCAACCTGCACTATGGCCCGGAAAAGTTGCAGATTCTGCCCAATGTGGCCCTTTCCGCCCAGGACAGGGAAGACCTGCGCGTGTTGCGGCAGCACCTGGTGCAGTTTGACTTCCGCTCCGTACCTTCGGAAACCGTGCGAGGCCCCCATGAGCAACTTTTCTGACCCGTCCGTGCTGACGACGCTGCTCTCGGTGGGGACGCCCTACGCTTTTTTTTTGCCCTGGCCGGTGCGGCCCGGTTCACCTGTATAGCCGGCCTGCTGGACAGGCCCCTGTGCCTGGCCCTGATCGCGGGCTGGAGCACGGGGGAGTGGGGTCTGGCCTTGCCGTTGGGCATTGTTTTTGAGCTGCTCTGGCTGGATACGCTGGAGCTGGGCGGGGTAGTGCCGCCCTACGGCGGGCTGAGCTTTCTGCTGGCCTTTCCTCTGTGCCGCCATTTTGGGCTGACCCAGGCGGGCGCAGCCTTGGTGCCCCTCTTTTTTTCCATGCTGGCGGCCTATGCGGCAAGCTGGCTTGAGCTGCGCCAGCGGGCGGCGCAGAATGTTCTGGCTCCGGCCCTGGAGGCATGGTGCGTCGGCGGCCGCGGGGGCATCCCCCCTTCCCGGGCCGTGCTGGGGGCCGCCCTGCGGCGGGCGGGCTGGCAACTGGGCTTTTACGCCCTGTGGTTCTGCGTGTTGTATCTGCTGCTGGCGGCGCTGACGGCGGGGGGGCACTGGCCCCGGCTGGCCCTGGTGACCTGGCCCGCCATCTATGCGGCGGCGTTGCTGGGTGCGGTGCTTTCGCTGCGCACGCGGCAGGCTTACCTGGTGCTGGCTGCCTCGCTGGGCTGCCTGGCCCTGCTGTTCTGGCTGGGGGCGTAGCGTTTTTTCGTGTGCCGGGAAGCAGGCGTGCGGCAATTGCCCGTGGTGCGCCTACCGTGCCGCACCTTTCGTGCGGCCAGGGCCCGCGCCTGCGCCGCACAAAAAAGGGCATCGCCTGCGCGGCGGATTGGTCCGCGCGGGCGATGCCCAAGGGCTGTGGGGCGTTGCAAGCGAGAGCAGTTCGGGGCTGCCCGTGCGGCTGCCCGCCGTGTAGGCGTAAGCGCAAGTTACTCGTGTCGTTAAGCGCCGAAACGGGCGTGTCTTAAACGTTGCGCATGCCTGTTCTCAACGTTCCTCTGCTCTATCGGGCCGCCGCGGGCTTCCAGATTTCAAAGAACCGGGGGTAGCCCGGCAGCAGGGGCTGCTTCCGGCTCAGGTCCTTGCCTTTGAGGCCGGGGTAATCCGGCGCGTATCTGTAGGCGCGGTGGATCATATTGGTGAAGGTCTGGTGCGCGTTGGGCACGGCGTCCTCCCTGTCGGAAAAGATCGGTTTGGCCTTGCCCGCCATGATGGGGTTGACGAATTCCCAGACCACTTCGCCCGCCGGGGTTACTTCAAAAAGATGCCCCTGGTGCGTGGAGGTGACCAGCACGTTGCCGTTAGGCAGGCGCTGGGCTGCGCCCTGGCGGTAGCTGAAGAAGCTGTTGGAGCCGTTGGCCGCATACTGCCAGACGATCTTGCCGGTCTTGAGGTCCACTTCAATAACGCGCGAGCGGTTGCCTTCGGGGCGTTCCGAGCCGTTGTCAAAGATCTGCACGTTGCCGTTGGGCAGCATGGTGGCGTTGTGTTCGCCGAAAACCTGCTGTGAACCGTCGTCGTACCAACCGGGACGCGCCCCCTGACCGTGCGTGGAGGGGTTGCCCCAGCGCTTGACGATTTTCCCGCTTTTTTTGTCCACAATAAACACTTCACTGAAGTTGCGGGAATTGAGCAGAACCTGATCGGTTTTCGGCAGGTACTGCACGGTATTGAAGTGCGACCAGTCGAAGCTGTCGTAGCCGGGCCCCACGGGCGTGGGCAGGGCGTAGTTGATGTCCAGCTGATCCGGCCCTGTGCCGATGTGATCCCAGGCGTGCCATTCCCAAACAGTTTTGCCGTTTGGGTCCACTTCGCGCACAAAATCCACCCAGAAATCGCGCACGACCTGGCCTTTGATCTTCACTTCTTCGGGCCAGGTGCCGGGTTTGCGCCCCTTGGCCTGGAATTCCGCCGGGGTTTTGCGTTCCCAGCCAAGCACCATGGTGTTGCCGTTGGGCAGGCGGTCGAAGCAATGGTGCTGGATCTCGTTCTCTGAGAGCATGCGGTAGGACCAGACCACATTGCTGTTCCAGTCCAGCTCTTCAATGATGCCGCCTGCGCCGCCGATTTTGGTCGGCTGCTCTTTGGGGGCCGCCGCCCGCAGCAGATTGCCGTTGGGCAGCAGGATGGCGTAGAGCCCAGGGGGGTACTTGCTCTGCCAGGTGTGGACAACATCGCCATTCATATCAATAAGATATGTTGTTGTGCATTTTACCGTGGGCGCAAACAGCGTGTAGCCCTTAAAGGTTTTTTCCGGGGTATATTTGATGACGCCGGTGGGGCCGTCGTGGACCTCGTAGGCCGAGGCCCCCTGGGCAAAACCCAGCGCCAGCAGCGCCACTGTTCCTGCCAAAAGCGAACGGAGCGTCGTGTTCATGATGCACCCTCCAGGAGGAATTTTTTTAGAGCAGATTCATTTTGAGAATATGCCCGCTCAAAGTTTACGGCACGCCAGTTTCGGCGCTTAACAGCGCAAATAACTTGCGCTTACGCTACACGGCGGGCGTCTTGCAACGTTGAGAAGGCATATTCTCAACGTTGCAAGACGCGCACTTTGATGTTTTCCAGCCCAATGCAGGCTTTATTCTGGCGTCTGCTCACGCAGTTTCCAGGGCAATTTCAAAGCGAAATTGCCTAAAAGGCGTAGATAACGTTCAGGGAGGCCTTCCAGGCGTCCTTCATGTTCAGGCTGGTGCCGGCGATGTTCTGGTATTTGCCCCAGACGTCCTTATCCAGCCAAAGGTGGATATAGCCCAGCTCGCCCACAAAGGTCAGGTTTTCCGTGGCCTTGAACTTGTTGTCCAGGTTCACTTCAATGCCCGTATCCGACGTGGTGAGGTAGGTGCCGAAGGAATTGAAGTCCGTATTGTTGCGGTAGATCTGGCGGCCGTCGTTATCCACGGCCTGGCGTCCCGTGATGTAGGAGGCCATCTTGGTGTTGTTGGTGCCGCCGAAGTAGTTGACGCGCAGGGTGTGGGTAAGGTTCTCCAGCGAGGGGATATCTTTGACGCGCGCGCCCACGCCCCAGGTGCCCGTGGGGTTTGTGCCCAGAATGCCTTTGCCGCCGCCGATGATGGGGTTGCCCCGGTAGCCGAAGGTGGACAGGGAATTGGTCAGGTTGTTGGTGGTGGTAAGGTAGGGCATGCGTTCCGAGCCGTTGCGGGGGTTGTCGTCATCGCCGCTGAAGTACCAGCCGTAAAGGCCGGGCAGGCCCCATTCCGTGGCATATTCGGCCACCAGCATGCCGTACCAGCCCTGGCGGTTGAGGTAGTCCCGACCGTGGTTCACGCTGCCGTACACAAAATCCCAGCTCAGGCGGAAGGGATCCAGCATGGTCCACTGGCCGGTCAGGCCGCCCCAGCCCATGGTGCTGTACTGGTCGCTCCAGAGGGTGGATTGCGGCCGCACGCTGCTGAAAGCCGCCGGGTAGAGACCATCGCGCAGCTGCAGGCCGTCGATGCGCTGGTTGGCGTTGTGGTTGGCCAGGGTAAAGGTTTTGCTGCCGCCGGGGGCGTCAGTGATCATGTTGCTTGTGAGCAGTGTGTTGGGGCCCATAGCCCCGCCCATGCCCCAGGGCGTGATTTTGAGCCCTTCAAAGGTCAACGGCACGGAGAGGACAAACAGATCAAAATTGTCCATGTAGTTTTGCGGCTGCGCGGCATTGCCCGTCCAGTTGTCGTTGTAGAGGCGCATCCACACGCCCGTGATGCTCACATAGGGGTTGAACTTCCAGGAGGCGGTGATGCCCGCCACATCGTCCTGGAAGACGGGGCTGTCCAGGGCGAAGCCGGGCAGCTTGACGCCCTGCAGGCCCATGCGCAGCTTAAGGGCGGTGTGGGGGACCATCCAGTCGATATAGGACTGTTTGACCTTGACCAGCGTGCCGTCCGCGCCCAGCGCCCCGCCCTGGGAGGCCGTGCCCCAGCGCTGTTCGCCGATTTCAAAAAACACGGTTCCGGAAAGGCTTTCTGAAGCCACGGCGTGCAGTTGCAGGTGCAGGCGCTGCATGGCTTCAAATTCGTCGCGCTGCTGGCGTACCGCAGCCCACTGCTGGCCCACGGTGTGGTTGCCCCGGCGGTCTTTCCCCATGAAGTTGCCGCCGTTGATGTAGTCAAAGGCAAACTGCCAGCTTCCCTTGACCTGAAAATCCACCGCCCGGCCTTGTCCGGCTGCGCCCAGCACCAGGCCCGCAGCCAGCAGCAATGTAGCCAACCTTTTCATCTTCGCCTCCTTCCTTGTTTAGTACGATCTTCAGCCCAGCATGCGCCAGTAGGGCATGGCAATAAAGGCCACAAAGGCTCCTGCCAGAAAAATGCGCAGCGCCATTACCAGAACCATATCTTTGAAATTGATGTAGCCGGAGCTGAAGAAGTAGAGGTACAATGCGTACTCATAGGGGAAGATGAGATTATCCAGGCCATACTGGAACGAAAAGTACAGAAGGCGCGGATCAATGCCCATCTGCATGCCCAGCTCGGTGATGGGCGTGGAAAGGGTGGATGTGGCCGCCAGCGGCATCAGCAGAAAGTTGACGGCCACGCCCACGGCGTAGGAGCAAAGCCCGGCCAGGGTGGTGCCCGTTTCGCTGAACAGCGGCAGCACCAGCCCGGCCAGCCAGTGGGTTACTTTGAGGTAGCCCCCGGCCGCGCCGATGGCCATGCAGCCCATAACGAAGAAAAGCGGCGCAAAGTTGACGGAGGCCAGGCGCTTGCCGTCCATAAGGCTGACGCCGGGCAGGAAGGCGGCGGACATGATGAGCACCAGCACCGTGCCGGCGCTGAGGTGGTGCAGCTTGTCCGTGGCGAGCAGGATCAGGGTGACGCAGAGCAGGATCAGCGCGCGCTTCTGCTCGTCTGTCATAACGCCCAGCGCCTGGTGCTGCTGGCAGACAATGGCGTGCAGTTTTTCCTTATTCACCGAGGTGCGCAGCACCAGCAGCACGATGCCCAGGGACATGGCCGTGTAGAGCATGGCCGGCGGGAAATTGAATTTGGCGTATTCCATCCAGCTGGTGTGGGTGCCCATCACCTTGTCCGCCAGGCCCATGCCCATGACCAGGTCGCCCGCGCCGGTGAGGTAGGCCAGCTTGGTGGAGCCCACGGCCAGGCAGGTGCCCAGCACAATGGCCGTGGCTTCCCGGCTTTTGGGCTTGAAGTCCAGGGCGTCGCACAGGGCCAGGGCCACGGCGCAGAAAATGGCGGCCTTGCCCATAATGGAGGGCACCAGCGGGGCTACGATGACCGCGCCCAGGGTAATGCCCGCCAGCGCCCCGGCAAAGCTGCCGCCGGTGAGCTTGACGCAGGTCAGGGCGATGCGCTTGCCAAGGTTCGTGGCCTGAATGATTTTGCCAAGGGTAAAGCCGCCGATGACGATAATGGCCACATCCGAAAGCCAGGGGGCGAAGACCACCTTCTGGGGCACGCCGCAGAGCAGGACGTAGAGGATGGGCAGCAAGATGCCCACGGCCACGTCATTCAGCGTATCCAGCGCCCAGGCGCAGACAGCCCAGAGGGTTACGGCCAGAAAGGCCAGCATGGGCGGCGTCAGGCTGCCATCGTGCGGCAGCAAATAATACGCCGCCAGGGGCAGAACCAGAGAAAACGCCCACTTGGCCAGCAGCCCGGGGGTCAGGTCCGAAGTTTTGAGCAGCATAGGGCAGATCTCCTGCGGAGGTGTGGGGGGACGACCCCGCCCGCGTCGGGCGGGCGGGGTCGTCCGGAGGGTTTAGTCCTTGGGGTCTTCCACGGAGGCCACGCACAAGGCGTTGCTGCCCTCGTAGGGCTGGCAGCCTTCCACGCTGACTTCCTTGGCCCTGTCGCCGGCGGCAGCGGCGCCGGGCACGCGGAAGGTGGTCACATCCAGGGGCGCAATGGGGGTTTCAGCCGGTTTTTGCGCCTGGGGCACCCATTCGTAGGGCACGCGGTAGGCGCGGTAGGTCATGTTCATGGGCACATGCTTGCCCCAGTAAGGCGAAATGAATTCCCAGACGATTTCGTGATCCGCCGTCACCTCAAACACGCGGCCGTCGGAGCCTTCGGTGATCAGCGTATTGCCGTTGGGCAGGCGCTGCATGCCACTGATAAAGGGGCTGTAGAAGCGGCTGCTGTCCATGGGTTCCAGGAAGCCGGCTTCTTTGGGCGTGTACTGCCACACGATTTTGAGGCTGACGGGGTCTATCTCCAGCACGCGGGAGTGGTCGCGCAGGGCGGCTTTGACGCCGGTAGGCGCGCCGGGGTTGGGCACGTCGTAGCCGCCCCAGCCGCCGTTGTCGAACACAAGGATGTTGCCCGCGCCGGGCAGGCCGTGGGGCACCATGTGGGCGTGGTGCTGGCCGATGATCCAGCCGATGGCCTTAAGCTCCGGCGTGGTGTCGTAGTCCGGCCCGATCTTCCAGGTGATCTTGCCGGTCTTTTTGCTGATGATGAAGATGATGTTGGTTTCCCGGCCGTCCACAATGATGTTGTCGGGGTGGAAGCGCTCGTCCCCGGCGTCGTACCATTTGTTGGGGCCAAGCACGGACATGGAGTTGATGTGCATCCAGTCGCCCATGCCTTCGGGCTGGGTGGGGCGGTAGTTGGGGTTGCGGCAGAGGGTGTTTTTGGGGCCTTCGCGGAAGCCCATTTCGTTAAAGTGCTCGTTGCACGACCACTCCCAGAGGATGTCGCCGTTCCAGTCCACTTCCAGGATCAGATCGTCCAGGAGCTGCTTGTCGCTGATTGCGCTATTGCGCACATTGCGGTGGGCAAGGACCAGGGTTTTGCCTTCCAGCGCCTTGGGCTCCATGCCGGGCGCGTAGTAGCCCACGGGGTTGCCTTCACGCTGAAAATCGTGGTGATAGCGGGCCATCCAGCGGCCGGGGATGCCGGGATCCTCAATAAATTCGTTTTGGTCGAATTTCCAGACAATATTGCCGTCCCAATCCACCTGGACAACGTCAAGGCCATCCTGCACACTGTATTTGCCGCTGCGGCGGCCGCGGCTCGTGACAAGATAGCCGCCGGGAAGGATTTTATTGGGCATGCCGTGCACGCCCTTCCAGACGTTTACTTCACGGCCGTTCATATCCATAAGTACAGCGCCGATCTCCTGCGCCTGAAATATGGTGTAGCCGCCCCAGCACTTTTCCGGTTTGAAAAGTGTAACACCAGTAGGATAGATTGTCGGATGGCCCATACTGAACTCCTTATGTTTTTTGTTTGCGTAACCTTGGGGATGCCGCCCCAAAAATTTTTTTGGAATGGTAACAGCAAATAATACTTTGATTTCCATTCCATGGTCAGAGCATATGTCCGTTTGTTGATTTTGCGTGTTCCAATTGCAACATTTTTCACATTCTGTTTCATTTAGCATTGAGCCTACCCGGCAAGCATGGAGGATTCTACGATGCGAAAAAAATCTGAACACGGCTGTTCGCGCGGTATGGCCTTCAAAGAAATGGACAATATGAACACCCCCTGGCGTGCGGTGCTGCACCTGGGCAAGCGGGTGGCCTGGCCCAAGGGGCACCGCGTGCAGTTCGGGCGCGCGCTGTATTTTCTGGAATGTGGAAAAGTGCGCTTAACGCACCAGAATCTGGAGGGGGTGGAAAAAATCCTCTGGTATATTCAGGGCGGCTGCCTGTTCGGTGAAACGCCTTTTTTTGATCCCATGCCGGCGGAAAGCTATTTCTCCTGCGTTACGGACTGTATTGCCTATGAATTTACGCAGGACGCCCTGAAAGAAATCAGCAAAAACAGGCCGGATCTGATTATCAATCTACTGGAATCCATGTCGCGGAAGCTGCGGATACTGTCCAATCAGGCGTCTTCGCTGTATCTGGACAATGTGCTGGTGCGCACATGCAAGTTCCTGGCCCAGCGGCTGCAGCCGGGGTCGGACCCGCTTAAGGCGGAGCTGGGCATGTCGCGGCAGGAGATGGCCTCGTTGCTCGGCGTGCACCGCATTTCACTTTATAAGGTGCTGCGGCAACAGGAAGAAAGCGGGATGTTCGGTCCCTTTACCCGGGACAGCATCATTATTCTGCAGCCGGAGGCTTTTTTTAAACTTGTGGAGAGCTGAGGCAGAGCGGAAAGGGGAAGAAAGGCGGTAAAAGCGGCCTGCCGCCGGGGGCGCGGGCCGCGTCAGGCATCGTTGAACTGCGTGGCAATTTTTTCAAACCTGTCCTGAATGGCCAGAAAGGCGTCCACCACATCGGGGTCGAACTGGCTGCCCTTGCCGTCCCCGATGATGGCCGCCGCGGTCGCGTGGGGCATGGGCGCTTTGTACACGCGCCGGCTGCGCAGGGCGTCGTAAACGTCCGCAAGGCTCATGAGGCGGGCGGCAAGGGGGATTTCCTCCCCTTTGAGCCCGCGCGGATAGCCTTTGCCGTCCCAGCGTTCGTGGTGGCAGTAGGCGATGTCGCTGGCCACGCGCAGAAAGGAATTTTCCCCCAGCATCTGGTCCGCGGCGGAGAGCACGGCCCAGCCGTGTACGGTATGGGTCTTCATGGCCTCATACTCTTCGTCGGTGAGGGGGCCGGGCTTGTGCAGCACCGTGTCCGCAATGGCCACCTTGCCCACGTCGTGCAGCGGCGCGGAAAGGTAGAGCCAGAAAATGGCGTCGGCGTCGAGCTGGTCCGCATACCGGGGCAGGCTGGCCAGTTGTTCCGCCAGGGCTTTGACGTAGCTCTGCGTGCGGCGGATGTGCGCGCCCGTCTCCGTGTCGCGCCATTCGGCCAGGCTTGCCATGGCGATGATGGTGGCTTCCTGGGTCAGGGAAAGCTGCCGGGTGCGTTCGCGCACCAGCTCGTTAAGGTGGTCGCGGTAGCGTTTGTACCTGAGCTGGTTGGCCACCCGGTTGCGCACCAGCGAGGCCCGGAAGGGCTTGATGACGTAGTCCTGCGCGCCCAGGGAGAGCCCCGTGGCCTCGTCGGTTTCTTCGTTCTGGGCGGTGATGAACATGATGGGGATGTCGCGGGTGGCGGCGTCCCCCTTAAGACGGCGGCAGACTTCATAACCGTCCATGCCGGGCATGATCACGTCCAGCAGGATAAGGTCCGGCGGCTGACGACGGGCCAGGCGCAGGGCGTCCGGCCCGTTTTTGGCGAACATGATGGTGTAGTCGTCGCGCAGGCTCTCGCTGAGGATGCGCAGGTTTTCCGGCGCGTCGTCCACCAGCAGCACGCGAAAGCGCTTGTTGTCCGGGAAGGGCATTACGGCCGGCCCCGCAACAGCGGCGGCAGCCGCTCGGCCAGATGCGCCCCCAGGCCGCGCACCAGGCGGCTTTCGGCGGCGGTTAGGGCCGCGTAGTCCGCGCCCGTCTCGCCGCTGCCGGGCACGGCTTCTTCCGCCGTATACACGCCCCGGTCCAGCACAGCGTCGTGCCGGTCGCGCAGGGTCCAGCGCGCCTCCAGCGCGGCCGTGCCCGCAAGACTGCCGTCCAGGCGCTGGAGATCCAGCTGCAGGAGGTAGTCGCTTTTGTCCTCGTCGGAAGGGGCCAGTACGGCGACACCCGTCGGCAGCAGGGCCGGGGCCAGCGCGCCCTGCACGCTGCGGCGCACGCCCGCCTGCAGCGATTCGGCCCAGATGTGGAATTGGGCCACGGTAACCTGCGTGCCGGGGCCGCGGGTAACGATGCCGTTGCGGTCCAGGTATTCCGGCAGGGCCACAGGGGCCAGGCGCAAGGTGCGGGCGGGCAGGGCGGCCGTGCTGGCCGGGGGCGTGGCCGCTTCCAGCAGATAATAGCGGGTGGGCGCGCTGCGCCCGCAGGCGCAGAGCAAAAGCGCCAGTGCGGCAAGCGCAAGGGGCAGAAGGCGTGGCATCAGTGTCTTCCTTGCCTGCCTTTGAGCAGGGCTTCAGGGTTGCGTTCCAGCATTTCGGCCAGGGCGCGCAGAGCGCGCGCGGCGTCCGAACCTTCCTTGAGCATGCGGCGCAGGTCGGCCATGGCGGGCGAATCCCGCCCCAGCACGCCCTGGGCCGAAGCCGTGGCCGCGCGCAGCTGCTGGGCCGCCACGGCCATGTTCTCCATGGCCTGGCGGAAGGAGAGCAGGGTGGCCGGCAGCTCGCGCTCCATAGCGCCGCTGGCCGTATCCATGCTTTGCAGAATCTGCTCCGCGTGCGCGCGCATGGGGCTTTTGCGCAGCAGGTCGCGCAGCTCTTCAAAGGTATCGGCAAAGGCGGTCAGACCCCGTTCCAGGCGGTTCTGGTCCAAGGCGCGGGCCAGGTTCTGCAGAATGGTGTCCAGCGAGGCGGTCATCTGCTCCAGGGGCAGACGCTGGATGGTGCTCTGGAGCGTATCCATGGGCGAGGGAATGGTGGGAATTTCCATCTCCGGCGTGGAGGATCTGAAGTTGGCCGGGCTGCCGGGGTAAAAATCCAGCTCAATGCGGTACTGCCCGGTGATCAGGCTCTGCAGCTGCAGCCGCGCCCGCATGCCCCGCTGGACCATGCGGCGGATGATTTCCTCATGAAAGCCGTCCGCGGGCGCGCCGGCGTTTTTGGCCAGCACGAAGCTGCGTTCGTCGATGCGGATGTAGACCGGGATGGTGACGTTGGAATCGCGCGCGTTGGCCACCAGGTTGATGCGCGTGACGCTGCCCATGGGCACGCCGCGGAAGACCACGGGAGCGCCGGTAGAAAGGCCGCTCACCGAGCCGTCAAAATAGAGCACATATTCCATGTCGTTGCTGAACAGACGGCTGCCGCCCAGCCAGAGGACGCTCAGCACAAATAGGGCCAGCGCGCAGAGCACGAAGGCCCCCACGGCGGTTTTGGAAACAGGTTTGCTCATGGGGCGGAATCCTTGTCCTTGGCCGCAGGGGCCTTGGCGTCTTCCGGGTCGGCGGCGCGGGCCGCGCCCCGGGTCAGAAACAGGCGGGCGCTCTCCGGGGTGGCCGGGTCCTGCGCCAGCAGGTCAGGACGCCCCTGAGCGGCCACCAGCCGGGTTTGGGCGTCCAGAAAAATGCTGTTGCTGGCAATGGCGAAAATGCTGGCCAGCTCGTGCGAAACAATGACAAACGTGGCTCCCAGGCTGTCCCGCAGCTCCAGGATGAGGTCGTCCAGCAGGCGGGAGCTCACCGGGTCCAGCCCGGCCGAGGGTTCGTCCAGAAACAGAATGGCCGGGTCCAGAGCCAGGGCGCGGGCAAGGCCTGCCCGCTTGCGCATGCCGCCGCTGATCTCCGAGGGGTAATAGTCCTCAAAGCCGGCCAGCCCGGTCAGGGCCAGCTTGAGCGCGGCCTGTTCCCGGATTTCCGCCGGGCCGAGGCTGGTGTACTGCTGCAGGGGCAGGCCCACGTTTTCCGCCAGCGTCATGGAGCTCCACAGCGCGCCGCCCTGAAACAGCACGCCAGTGTGGCGCATGATGCCGCGGCGCTCAACCTCCGTACCGTTCCAGAAATCCGCGCCGCTGTACAGCACCTGTCCGGTCTGGGGGCGCTTCAGGCCCATAAGGGCCCGCAGCAGGGTGCTTTTGCCGCAGCCGGAACCGCCCATGATGAAAAAAATGTCCCCGGCGCGCACGTCAAAGCTCACGTCGCGCATAAGCACAAAGGAGCCGTAGCCTACAGTAAGATTGTGCACCCGGATGGGGATGTCCTGCGGGGCGGCGGCAGCGGCGGAAGCAAGAGGCGCGTGCATGGTTCAGACCTGAAGGACGTTGCAGATGACGGTAATGATGGATGTGGCCACGATAATGCCCACAATGGCGTGAACCACGGCCGTGGTGGTGGCCCGGCCCACGGCCTGGGCGCTGCGGCCGCAGCGCAGCCCCTGATAGCAGCCCGCCAGGGCCACAATGATCCCGAACACCGTGCCGTAGACCAGACCGATGAGCACATGCTTGAAAGGCACCATCTGCACTGTGGCGTTGGCGTATTCCATGGGGTTCAGATCCAGCATGAGTGTGCCCACGGCAAAGCCGCCCAGCACGCCCATAAGGTCGGCGTAGAGGGTCAGCAGGGGAATCATGAGGGTCAGGGCCAGCACCCTGGGCAGCACCAGAAAATCTACCGGAGAAAAGCCCAGGGCGGCAAGGGCGTCCACTTCTTCGTTAACCTGCATGGTGCCGATAAGGGCCGCGTAGGCCGCGCCCACCCGGCCGGACATGACCACCCCCACCATGATCGCGCCCATAACCCGCAGCATGCCTATGCCCACCAGCCCGGCCACATAGATCTGCGCGCCGAACTGGGTAAGCTGCACAGCGCCCACAAAGGCCAGGATCAGGCCGAACAGCAGGCTGGTCAGGGAGATGATGGGCAGGGCCAGCACCCCGCATTCGTACATGGCCGTCAGCAGATCCTGCGGCCGCATGTTGGCCCGGCCCACAAAAAGCCGCCCCACTGCCAGGGTAACGTCGCCAAGAAAATCAAGGAAATCTTCAATTTTTGGCGGCAGCGCCAGCACACTGTCGCCCAAAGCGGCCAAGAGGCCCCGGCGTTGGGTGGTTTTGCCCGCGCCTTCTTTGGCCGGCACGGCAAAAGCCAGGTGCAGCAGCCGCTCCAGACCTTCTGGCAGCTCCGTGCGCACGGTCAGCCCACGGGTGTGGGCCGTCCTGAGCAGCTGCACCAGAAAGACCAGCAGGCTGCTGTCCCACTGGCCCAGGGCCGCATTCGCCACCTCCAGCCGGGCCACGCGCTGGTCCGCGGCCTGGCGCAGGGCGTCCTGGGCCGCCTGGGGCCAGGGGGCTTCCATGTTCCAGCGGCCGCCCACGCTCACGCGGAGCAGCGGCCCCTGCACGGCGACGGTCACTTGCGCACTTGTTTCCATCTCTATAGTATATGCGCCGGACCACATCTCCGCAAGGGGCACGCCCCGTGCGCCGCCGGCCCCCGCCACCCTCAGCACCGCGAGTCGTCATGTCGCTCAAAAGCCGCCTTCATCTTGCCGCGGATCCCGTTTTTCTTATGGACGGCACCGCCTTTATCTACCGGGGATTTTTCGCCAACCGCAATATGCAGCGCTCCGACGGCTTTCCCACCAATGCGCTGGTGGTGGTTGCCCGCGTGCTGCTGCGCATCCTGCGGGAGGAACGCCCCCGGCACTTTCTTTTTGTGCAGGACGGCAAGGGCAAAAATTTTCGTCACGATCTTTACCCGCTCTATAAGGCCAACCGCGAGGCCACGCCCGAAGACCTGGTCCGCCAGCTGGAGCCCATTGCCCGCATGGTGCGCGCGCTCGGCATTCCCCGCGAAGTCTCCGACGGCTGCGAGGCCGACGACTGCATCGCCTCCCTGGCGGCGCGCCTCTCCGCGGAGCGGCCCGTGATCATCGTGAGCGGCGATAAGGATCTGAAGCAGTGCCTGGGCCCCAACGTCTATATGTGGGATCCTGCTTCCCGGGAGGAAAAACTGCTCTCCGCCGCAGCCTTCACCGCCGAAACGGGCTTTACGCCCGGTCAGTGGGCCGACGTGCAGGCCCTGGTGGGCGACACAAGCGACAATATCCCCGGCGTGCCCGGCATCGGGCCCAAGACGGCGCAGAAAATCTTTGAAATATGCCCCAGTCTGGAAGACATCCGCGACCACTTTGCCCTGCTGTCCCCCAAGCTGCAGGACAAGCTGCGCGATCATCTGGAAACCATGTTTCTCTGGCGGGATCTGACCGCCCTTTCCCACGCGGCCTGCGGCCATGTGCGCCTGGAGGACATGCGGGTGCGCCCCCTGGACGCCGCGGCCTGCGCCTCCCTGGCTGAGGAATTTGAACTCCACGCCCTCCGGCGGGAGATGGCCGCCCTGGAGCGCCTGCAGTTGCAGGAGGCCGCCGCGCCAGCAACGACCGCCCCCGCGTCGGCCTCCCCGCAGGCAAACGCGCCCGCCGTAGAGCCTGCCCCCGGCCCGCCGTCGTCTGCGCCGCGGAAGGCCGCCGCGCCAGCCGCCCCCCCACAGGGCGCGGGCCCGCAGATGAGCCTGCTGGAGGTGCTGGAGGAACCGGATCTGCCGTTGGTTTCCGCCGTGGAGGCCCTGCCCCCCTGCGCCGGGCTGGAGGTGGCCTGCATCTGGCCTGGCGGGCCGGACAAGCCCCCGCATGTGGCCGTGGCGTCCGCCGTGGCGGCCTCCGCGGACGCTGCCGCGCCTGACAGCGCCGAAGTGCGCTGGGGCGGTGCGCCGGAGGCCCTCTGCGCCTGGCTGCGTAAGGCGCGCCGCCTGGTGACCGCCGACCTGAAAAGCCAGCTCACAGGCGCGGCCTGCCGGCTCGATCCGCCCCAGGACCGACAGCCGCCTTTCTGCTTTGATCTGGGCCTGGCCGCCTATCTCATCAACCCTGAGGAGAGCGACTACGCCTGGCCCCGCCTGGCCGCGCACTGGGGCGCGCCCCTGCGCCGCAGCGGCATGGGGCCTGCGGCCCTGGCCCTGCGCATGGCCGCCGTGCTGGAAGAGCGCCTTGACGCGGACGGCCTGCTGCCCCTCTATCGTCATCTGGAGTTGCCCCTTATCCCCGTGCTGGCGGCCATGGAAAGCCGCGGCGTGGCCATTGACGCGGCGGCCTTCCAGTCCTTCCTGGCCGACGTGCAGGCCGAGCTGGACCGGCTTACGGCGGCGGTCTACGCGGCGGCGGGCGTCACTTTCAACATCCGCTCCGCCCAGCAGATGGGCGAGGTGCTCTTTACTACCCTCAAGCTGCCCGCGCCGCGCAAAACCCGCGGAGGCCAGGCCTCCACCAGCCAGGAAACGCTGGAAAAACTTGCCGGCAGCCATCCGGTGGTGGAAAGCATCCTCCAGTTCCGCAAGCTGGAAAAAATGCGTTCCACCTACCTGGACCCCTTGCCGCGCCTGATGGACGCCCAAGGCCGTATCCACACCACCTTCAACCAGAAGGCCACGGCCACCGGCCGTCTTTCCTCCAGCAATCCCAATCTGCAGAACATCCCCGTGCGCGGCCCCCTGGGCAAGCGCATGCGCGCCTGCTTCATCGCCGGTCCCGGCCGGGCGCTGGTCTCCGCCGATTACTCCCAGGTGGAGCTGCGCGTGCTGGCCCACATGTCCCAGGATGCGGCCCTGCTGGAGGCCTTCCGCCAGGGCGAGGACATCCACGCCAGGACGGCCGCCCTCATCTACGACCTGCCGCCGGATCAGATCAGCCCGGACCAGCGCCGCAACGCCAAGACCATCAACTTCGGCCTCATCTACGGCATGGGCGCGCAGAAGCTGGGGCAGGAGCTGAAAATCGGCACGGCCAAGGCCAAGGAATTCATTGCCCGTTACTTTGCCCGTCTTACTGGTCTGAAGGCTTTTTACGAAGAAGTGGAGGCTACGGCCAAACGCCAGGGCTATGTCACCACCCTGGGCGGCCGCCGCCGTCTCCTGCCCGACATCCATTCCCCCAACGGCCAGGCCTACGCCCTGGCCCGCCGCCAGGCCATCAACACCGTCATCCAGGGCTCCGCCGCAGACATCATCAAGCTGGCCATGCTGGCCGTGGCCCACGATCCGGATTTGAGCCGTCTGGAGGCCAGCCTTCTCCTTCAGGTGCACGACGAACTTCTTCTGGAAGCGCCGGAGCAGACCGCCAGAGACGTGGGCGCGCGCGTGGCCGCCCTTATGAGCGGCGTCGCGCCCGGCGGCGCGGCCCTTTCCGTGCCGTTGGTTGTGGACTGGGGGGTGGGGCGTGATTGGGGCGCCGCCCACTAGGTCGGGTGCGGACAAAGGTCTTTTTGCCCTCCGGCGGCGTCAGCGCGTTTTTTTGCTCCGGTCGAGTACCATAAGAGTACACTCCCTGCGCAATGCCCTTTCAGGGGCGCTGCGCGTCTGTATCCTGCCCTGGGGGGATCGCCCGCCGCTGTTGGAGACGTTTTACTACCATAACGTTGCGCTGCATCGTTGCGGCAGCGCATAGTGCAAGGAGCCTGGGCGGCATTGCCCGCCCAGGCTCCTCAGTAACCGGCAATTGGGTAGAGAAATCAGGCCGTGATCTCCACGCTCTGCGTGGCAGCCGCACCAGCGGTCTGACTGGCTGTCTGGTAGGCATTGTTGGCCAGAGCGGTAAGGAAGCCCTGGGCCAGTGAAGCGCTGGTCAGCGAAGAGCTGGAATCGGTAAAGCCGCCCAAGGTCTGGCGTTGTTTTTCCAGGGCTGCGAACAGCTCATCGGAAGAGACGGTCCCGTCCTGGTCCGTATCCATGGAGTCGAAAACGGATTGGTTGAGGCCGGACTCCGCCACGCTGATGCTATCGCTGCCGTCTGAATCCAACTCCGAGAAGAAGGATGCGAACATGTCGTCTGAAGTCGACTCGGCGGCAGTCTGGGACTCGCTGGCGGCTGGCGGCGGCGGAGGCGTTTGGCCGCTCATGATGGCCGACAGCATTTCCTGGGCGCTGGGCTGCTCACTAGCGGTTGTTTGTTCCACATTTTTGCTTTGTGCCGTTGATAAATTCTGTTCACTCAACTGCATATTTGTGAACATTGCTGTCTGTTGTAGCTCAATAGCCTGCTGCAGTTCAGTTTGTGAAATAGAGCCATCTCCATCAGTATCTATTGAGCTGTAAAGATCCTGATCAAGACCGCTTTCCTCCAGGCTCAATGCTCCATTTCCATCGGAATCAAGATCTCCAAAGAGTTGACTTGCAAGGTCATTCTGCTGAGTAGAACTTGATTCCTTTGTTCGATTGAGCATCTCCTCCCAATATGCGGAGGAAGAAGATGATACCGCACACTGACGCTCATACTTTCTCCCTGTCCGTAAGGACGCTTTTTAACCTCGCCCACCATCCAAGGCAGACGATGCTGCCGTAGATATGCGCACCTCCGTGTGTCGCCTCCTTGCCACGAGGGAGAATCCCTTGGCGACAAAACTGCAAGAATTGTTCCGAGAAGTAAGAGGAAAAAAATGCCGTTTGCCCGGATTCGGGTGCAGAGCAGCCCTTCGTCACGAGCTTATGCGCGGGGGGGCGCTATGGGCAAAAAGGAGACAGGGAGCGGGCTTATGGTGGGCTGCCGTTGTCCTGCCCTGGGGGATGGGGGGAGAGCAGATCCCGGGGAACTTCGCCGGGCCCTGGAATAACCAGGGTTTCCGGATTCATGCTGTACCAGGCAAACCACATGGAGTAGACGCCGTAGATCTGGGTCAGGCCCGCGCCCTTCATATTGCCGTCCAGGGCCTTGCCCGTGGCCGGGCTCCACAGGCTGCGGGTGGTCAGATCCTGCAGCTTGCCGTAGCGGGCAATGAACAGGAAGGGGTCGTTCCAGACGCGGCGGTTGAACACCCGCACCACGCCGAGTTGGCCGTCGTAGGCGGCCAGCAGGGCGTGGGGCCCCACAAAAAAGTTTACCGCACCCTGCTTTTTCACATATTTGATATCGATGGCCGCCAGGTAGCCCTCATATTCCAGGCAGAGCATGGGGGTTTTGTGCGGAAAGCGCCGGTCCAGCCGCAGGACGGGGTAGATAAGCCGGTCGTTCTGGTAGTAGGTGTCCGTGCGCGCGTAGCTGCCGTAAGGATCTCGCCCGTAGGGCCGGTTGCCGGGAGGGGGGGCCAGTACCCTGGCCTTGGGGTAGACGCTTTTGGCTGCGCCCCAGGTGGTCCAGAATACGGGCAGCTGCGGCAGGCCCCGGCCCAGCAGGGGGCCTTCAAAGGCCATGCCCGTTTCCTGCAGCCACAGGCTGCCGGAATTGCGGTCTATAAGCACACTGTTGCCGTCGTAAAGGCGGCCTTCGGGATCAAAAATCAGGTTCAGCCCGCCCATGGAGGCGTCGTAGGCCATGAGCGTGCCCGTGATGGGGCAGTAGGTGATGGCGTAGGCATTGTCGTCCACCACCTCGTTGACCACCTGATGCCAGGCCATGATGTTCTGCGGATAGATGCGCGGTCCGTCGGGCAGCTGGACCACAAAGACCACGTCGTCGCTGCTCAGGCTCAGGTCCGCATCGGCCGTGCGGTCGTAGCGGGGGCGGTACAGAGAAGGGATTTCACCGTATTTGATGCCCGTTTTCACCAGTTTGCCGGTGATGGCGGCCAGGTCCTGCAGGCTGCGCGGCCGCGCCGCCGCCGTGGACGGCGCAAAAGCGGCCAGCAGCACGGTCAGCAGCAGAAGAATCTGCGGCCGCCGGTGTGCCCGCGGGCCGGGGTTCACCGTGCGCCTCCGCACGGCGAGGGCTTTTTGCCCCCGGTCATGGCGGGCAGGTATTCGCAGAAGATGTAGTCCCGCAGGGCCTGGGGCCAGGGGCGGGGCTTTTTGCCGAGCAGGGCGGCCAGCTTGCCCGTATCCAGCACGGAAAATTCCGGCCGCCGCGCTTTTTGCGGATATTGCGAAGAATCAATGGGCATGACCCGGCAGGGAGCGGCCGCCAGGGAAACGGCCTCGCAGGCCAGATCGCACCAGCTGGCCTGGCCGCTGTTGGCCGCGTGCCACAGCCCGGTGGCCTGCTTTTCGGCCAGGGCCGCGCTCCACTGAGCAAGATCCAGGCTGTAGGTGGGCGAACCCGTCTGATCGTGCACCACCGTAATGGCGTCGCGCCGGCGGCAGGCCGCCAGAATGGTGTCCACAAAATTCTTGCGCCCCGGCCCGAAGAGCCAGGCCGTGCGCACCACGCAGGCCCGGTCGGGCAGGACGCGCAGTACGGCCTGTTCGCCTTCCAGCTTGGTGCAGCCGTATACCGAGGTGGGGTGGGGCGCGTCCTCTTCCTTCCACGGGGTTTCGCCCGAGCCGGAAAAGACAAAATCCGTGCTGTAGTGCACCAGATGCCCGCTGCCCTGGGATTTGATCACCCGGGCCAGGGCGTCGGGCAGGGTGCGGTTGAGCAGGCAGGCTTCTTCGGCGTGGTCTTCGGCGTCGTCCACAGCCGTCCAGGCCACGGCGTTAAAGACCACGTCAGCCTTGGCCGCGGCCACCCGGTCTTCCAGAAAATTCAGGTCCGACAGATTGCCTTCCCCGCGCCCCAAGGTCTCCACCTGCCAGTCCTTTTGTCGCAGCACGCGCGCCAGCGCCTGACCCAGCAGGCCGGTAGCGCCCCCCAAAACCAAGGCTTTCGGCATCAGCATTTTCCTCCAGCAGCCCGTGCCGCGCCGTGGGGGTCACGGCGGGGCAGAGGACGCATGCGGCACTGTAGCCTTCTGGAGGGGCAAGGGTCAATACAAGACGTTCTACGGCGGTTTGCAGCGCCCCGTGCCGCTCCGGTCGCTGCCCTAGCTTGCTTCCGGCCCGCAACTGACGTACACATGGGGGCCATGAAGCGCGCTATTCTGCTGGTGGCCTTCGGCGCGAGCAGCGCCCAGGGACAAAACGCCCTCAAGGGTTTTGACGCCCTTGTGCGGCAGCGCTACCCCGGCGTGCCCGTGCGCTGGGCCTTTACCTCGCTGCTCCTGCGCGAGCGCCTGGCCCTGGCCCGGCAGAAAAGCGATTCGGTGTTCAAAGCCATGAGCCGTCTGGGGTTTGAGCGGTTCACCCATGTGGCCGTGCAGCCCCTGCAGACCATTCCGGGCAGCGAACACGAGCAGGTCTGCGCTGCCGTTGCAGAAGCGGCCGCCCCGCACGGGCTTGTCTGCCGGGTGGGCGCGCCCCTGTTGCAGAGCCCCGCGGACGTGCAGGAGGCCGCCAGGGCGCTGGTGCGGCACCTGCCCGCCGAACGCGCCCCCCATGAGGATGTGGTCTGCATGGGGCACGGCGCGCGGCATGCGGCTGTGGGCCGCTATGCGGATCTGGATCAGGCCGTGCGCGCCCTGGACCCGCGCGTGCATGTGGGCACCATGAACGGCGCGGCGCTGCTGGAGGATATCCTGCCCCGCCTTGCGTCTTCCACGGTCTGGCTCATGCCTTTGCTTTCAGTGGTGGGCCGCCACGCCCTGCGGGATATGGCCGGCGCGCAGGCCCAGTCCTGGCGCAGCCGCATTGAAAGCGATGGCCGCCGGTGCCGTCCCGTGCTCCTGGGTACGGCGGAATACGCCGGGTTTGCGGAACTTTGGCTGCGGCACCTGGAAGCCGCGGCCCAACCCCTGTTCGCGTCTGCGGAATAAACGGGCTTGCGTGAGGTGTGCTATGCGCGGAATGTTGTCGGCCCTGCTGGCATTGGGGCTTCTGCTGGGCGGTTGCGGCTTTTCCGGAGGCGAAAGCGCCCCGCGCGGCGCGGTAAATCTGCCTTCTGAGGCCCACAGCGACAAGGCCAATCTGTTCAATCCGTTCCTGCGGCAAAGCCTGCCCAATCTGCGGGCCGGCTCTCCGGAGGCGGTGGCCATGATCAACCAGCTGGGCGGCAAGGTCACCAGCATTGAGGGTGAGGCCGCCTACCGGCCGCAGTGGAAGACGGAAGTCTACCCCGTGGTTTTCGGCGACCCTAAAGCGCCCCACGAAGTCCTGGTGCTGCTAGATTTTGCCGCGCCCGAAAGCGCCAGGGTCTGGCGCGCGGCGAGCGAGGCCGCCCGCTCCCTGTCGCCCGCCCAGTGCAAGATTGTCGTTTTTGCCAACAGCAGCGAATACTACGGCACGGACCTTATGGGCATGGCCATCTGGATCGTCCACAACCGCCCCGGCCAGGCCATGCCCTATCTGACCTACGCCCTGGAGCGCTGGAACAGCGTCAAGGCCGCGCAGAAAAAGGCCCGCGGCAAGGCCGTGCCCTTCCATAACGAATACGACGCCACCGTGCAGTCCACGGATTACCCCATCCACTACAGCTATATGGCCCGTCTGCGGCCCCCCGTGCCCGCCAGCCAGGAGCTGGCCGTGGCCAAATACTGTTACGACGCGGGCAACGTGAATCTTTACCAGGCGCAGCAGATCAGCCAGTTTTACGGCGCGGGCCGCCTGCCCGCCGTGGTGGTGGACGGCACTGTGCTCGGCTCCGTTTCCAGCGCGGCGATTTTGAAGTCCTTGCAGTAGGGCAAGGCTCTTTGCGCGCGGGCAGGGGGCTTTGGTTCACAAAACGCCCTTTGTCCGCGCGGTCTTTTCCCCCTGAAGCAGCTTGTCTTTGAGAACGGGCATTCTCAAAGTTTGCGATACGCTCGCTCCGGCGCGTGCCAACGCAAAGGCATTGCGCCTACGCCGGCACGGCGGGCGTCTGCTCATGCAGCCGCCAGGGCATTTCCCAATTGAAGGGCCTATCCCTTTTCACCCTCGGTTCTCTTCTCTGGGGGAGCGCCCGCGCGTTCGCCTTCCCGGTGCGCGCTTTTGGGGGGAAGACCTGGGCGGCGACGCTCAGCGGCGGAAGAACTCCAGCGGCGGCACGGCGGGGATCATGCCGGCCTGGGCGAGCTTGGCGTAGAACAGGCTGAGGCCCTGCTGCTCTTCGTCACCCAGGCTGTAGACCAGCCCTTTGCGGTAGTAGAAGTCCAGCTCCTGGCGCGAGAGGGGGCAGCCGTGGGCCGTAAGGTCCAGAATCACGTCCATATGGCTGAGGCCCCAGTCCCGCCCCCGGCGCAGCAGGGCTCCGGGGTCGTCGTGAAAGAGGTCCGCCGCCGCGCGGCTGACCACCCAGAGGCCGAAAATAAAGGGCAGCCCTGTCCAGTCGCGCCAGGCTTCGGCCAGGTCCAGCCGGTAGGGGTAGTCCGGATGGTTGCGCAGGCGCAGGGCCTCGTCGCCGATGGCCAGAAAGGCCACGGGCGGGGTGGGGGAGTTGACGGCTGGGGTCACCTGACCGGTGCGGTAGGCGACCTCGCAGCGGTAGCGGTCATGCATGAGCAGCCGCAGCAGGGCTACGGAGGTGTGGGTTTCGCCGCTGATGAGGATTTCCTTGCCCTGGAGCTGCTCCACGGGCAGGCGCGAGAGCAGCAGCACGCTCATGACCGGCCCGCGGGAGCCGATGGAGAGATCCTCCACCAGAAAATAGCGCTCCGGGCGGCAGGCGTACTCAAAGCAGGAGCAGGAGGAGACGTGCAGCTCGCCCCGCGCCATCATGGTGTTGAGCAGGGCGGGCGGGCCGGAGACCAGCTCGTAATCGTGGGGCAGAATGCCCGCCTCCAGCGGATGGTAGATGGGCAGCACGTTGAGGTAGCCGATGCGCCCCATGCGCAGCACAGGGCGGGCGGCGGGGGAAGTGTTCATAGCAAAGCCTTTTGCGGGTCTGGCGGCCTGGCGGTTTGGTCAGGCCTCCGGCTGCGGGTCCACGGGGGTGTAGTCCATGGTGCGCTGCACGGGGGTAAAGCCCGCGGCGCGGATGACCTTGTGGATGTCCTTCCGGCTCATGCGGTAGGAGACGCCCGCGGCGGCCACCACGTTTTCTTCAATCATCAGGGAGCCGAAGTCGTTGGCCCCGTAAAACAAGGCCAGTTGGGCCACCTGCGGCCCCATGGTCACCCAGGATGACTGGATGTTGGGCACGTTGTCCAGCACCAGGCGGGAGACGGCCAGCAGACGCAGATAGGCCGGGGCGGGCAGCGGGTCCACGGCAATGCGGGTGTGCGCGGGCTGGAAGGTCCAGGGGATGAAGGCCGTAAAGCCGTGGGTGCGGTCCTGCAGATCGCGCACGGCAAAAAGGTGGTCCAGGCGCTGGCCGGGTTCCTCCTCATGGCCGAACATCATGGTGGCCGTGGTGCGCAGGCCTTCGTGGTGGGCGGCTTCCATCACGTCCAGCCACTGTTCCGCCGTGCATTTGTTGGGCGAAACCCTGGCGCGCACGGCGGTGTGCAGCACCTCGGCCCCGCCGCCGGGCAGGGAATGCAGCCCGGCCGCCTTGAGGCGGCGCAGCACCGTGGGCACGCTCAGGCCGAACTTCTGGGACCAGAAAAATATTTCCGGTGGGGAAAAGGCGTGGATGTGCAGGGTGGGCCAGGTGGCGCGCAGCCAGCGCAGCAGCTCTTCGTACCACTCCAGGGGCAGGTCGGGGTGGTGCCCGCCTTGAAGCAGAATCTGCGTGCCGCCCAGGCGCAGGGTTTCCTCCACCTTTTGGGTCATTTCCTCCCGGCTGATGACGTAGCCTTCGGGGCTTTCCGGCGGGCGGAAAAAGGCGCAGAAGCGGCAGCCGCACACGCAGATGTTGGAATAGTTGATGTTGCGGTCGCCCACATAGGTGACCACAGGCTCCGGGTGCAGGCGCAGGCGCGCCTGGTGGGCCAGGCTGGCCAGGGTGGGCAGGCTGGCCTTGTAGTAGAGGGCCTCGGCGTCCTGGCGCTCCAGGCGTTGGCCGGCTGCGGCTTTGGCCGCGGCCGCGCGCAGGTCGGCAAAGGCGGGGCCGGATTCTTCAAAGGGACTGTGAGCGGGCAAAAAGCTGGTCACGGGCGCGCCTCCGTGCTGACGGTCTCGGAAAGGGTGGTGAAGGTAGCGTTGCGCCGCACGGGCGTAAAGCCGGAGCGCAGGATCATCTGCTCCAGCTCGTGGATGGTCAGGCCCTGCGCTGAGGGCGCGCCGGCCATATGGCCGATGCGTTCTTCAATGATGGTGCCGTCCAGGTCGTCGGCCCCGTACCACAGGGCCACCGGGGCCAGCTTGGGGCCCATCATGATCCAATAGGCCTTGATGTGGGGGATGTTGTCCAGCAGCAGCCGGGACACGGCCACTGTGCGCAGCTGGTCCAGACCGCGCTGGGGGCCCACCTTGTCTTCCGGCAGCTTGAGGCGGCTGTTTTCCGTCAGGAAGGGCAGGGGAATGAAGCAGGTAAAGCCGCCGGTTCTGTCCTGTTGCTCCCGCAGGCGGCAGAGGTGATCCACGCGCTGTTCATAGCTTTCCAGGTGGCCGAAGAGCATGGTGCAGTTGGTCTGGATGCCCAGGGCGTGCGCCTCGCCGGAGACGCGCAGCCAGGTGGTGGAGTCGGCCTTGTGCGGGCAGATGCGGGCGCGCAGATCCTCGTCGAAGATTTCCGCGCCGCCGCCGGGCATCATGACCAGCCCCGCCTGCTGCAGCCGCTCCAGCACGGCGCGGGTGCTGATGCCCTCCAGACGGGAAAAGTGCTCGATTTCCACTGGGGTGAAGGCCTTGATGGGCAGATCCGGATGTGCGGCGCGCACGCGGCGCAGCAGATCCTCAAACCAGGCGAGGGGCAGATCGGGGTGGCACCCGCCCACGATGTGCAGCTCGTCCAGGCGCAGGGAAGAGGCCTCGGCCTCGCGCAGGCGGGCCAGAATGTCTTCATGGCTCAGGACAAAAGCGCCGGGTTCGTCCGCGCGGTCGCGTCGGAAGGCGCAGAAGACGCAGCCGTTGACGCAGACGTTGGTGTAGTTGATCTGGCGGTTGACCACATAAAAGGCCCGCTGGCCGTGGCGTCGGCAACGGTCGTGCAGGGCCAGCGCGCCCACGGCCGTGAGGTCGGGGCAGCGGAACAGGGCGAGCCCTTCTTCGGGCTCCAAGCGGCGGCCGTCAAGCACTTTCTCATAGATGGACGAAAGGCCGAGGCTGGCGTAGTATGCTGCGTCTAACATGGTTTAGGCATCCTGTGCGTAGGGGGCTGTGTAACCTTTTGAGAATAATCCCGGCCGCCGCGCGCTGTCAATGTGAGGTATCTCATGTCTGTTTCTCATCCGCAAACGCTGCGTCTGGGGCTTTCGTCCTGCCCTAACGATACGTTTATCTTCCACGCTCTGCTGCACGGCATCGCCCCCGCGCCCCTGCCCTTGCAGCCCCACATGGCCGATGTGGAGGAGCTGAATACCCTTGCCCGTCAGGGAAAGCTGGACGTAACCAAAATATCGCTGGGCGTGGTGCCCTGGATTATGGACGACTACGCGCTGCTTTCTTCGGGCGCGGCCCTGGGCTGGGGGTGCGGCCCCCTGGTGGTGGCGCGCGAATCCCTGCCGCCCACGGCCTGGCGCACGGCCAGCCTGGCGGTGCCCGGGGCCATGACCACGGCCAACCTGCTGTTGACCTTGCACGGCGGCTTTCACGGCCCGCGCCGGGCCATGCTTTTCAGCGACGTTATGCCCGCCGTGGCCCGGGGTGAAGCGGACCTCGGCCTGGTTATTCACGAAGGACGGTTCACCTACGAGCGGCTGGGGCTGGTCAAGGTGCTGGACCTGGGCCAGTGGTGGGAGCAGGAGTACCATCTGCCCTTGCCCCTGGGGGCCATTGCCGTGCGCAGGGATATCCCCCTGCCGACGGCTCTGGCCCTGCAGCGGGCCATTGCCGCAAGCCTGGCCTGCGCCCAGGCCGATCCCGCGGCTTCGCGGGAATTTGTGCGGGCCCACGCGCAGGAAATGGAGGAGCAGGTCACCGAGGCGCATATCAAGACTTTTGTCACCGAGTTCAGCCTGGATCTGGGCCCGGCAGGCCGCGCGGCCATAGAGAATCTGGTGGGCCGCGCCGCTGTGCTCCAGGGCAGGCGTCTGCCCGTGGACGGGCTGTTTCTGTCATCAGAATAGGTGCCTCATGCGTTTTTTTTCCTGGGCGGAAGCTCGCCGTTTTTATGCCATAGGACTGCCCATTCTTGTGGCGCAGATAGCCCAGACGGGCATGACCTTTGTGGATACGGCCCTGGCCGGACAGTACAGCGCCGAGCATATGGCCGCCGTGGCTGTGGCCGGTTCCGTGTGGCAGCCCGTGGCCCTGCTGGGTATCGGTTGTCTGCTGGCCCTTTCCCCTTTGAGCGCCCAGGCCGTGGGCGGCGGGCGGCCGGACAGGGCCGCGCACCTGCTGCGGCAGGGGCTGTGGCTGACCCTGGGCCTGAGCCTTGCGCTCATGAGTTTTTTTTATGTGGTTTCCTGGCGCATGGAGGCCTTTGGCCTTGCGCCGCATCTGGCGGCCATTTCCGGCGGCTTTTTGCGGGCCATGCTCTGGGGGCTGCCCGGATTCTTGCTGTTTGTGAACCAGCGCGGCTTTCTGGAAGGCTTTGCCCGCACCCGGCCGGCCATGATCATCGGCGTGCTGGGGCTGGTGGTCAACGTGCCCTGCAACTATGTGTTTATTTACGGCAAACTGGGTATGCCGGAGCTGGGCGGCGTGGGCTGCGGCGTGGCCTCGGCGGTGAGCTTCTGGTTCATGGCCGTGTGCATGTTCCTGCATTTGAATTTCTCACGGCAATACGCTGGGTTGCGGCCGCTGTTCGCGCCCCTCTGGCGCGGGCCGGAGCGCTTTGACGGAGCGCTGGTGCTGCGGGTGCTGCGCATCGGCCTGCCCGGCGCGCTGGCCCTGTTCTTTGAGGTGGCGCTCTTTGCCGTCAGCGCCATTCTGCTGGCCCCGCTGGGCACGGTCATGGTGGCCGGGCACCAGATAGCCCTT
The DNA here is from genome assembly GCF_900102485.1 of Desulfovibrio legallii. Lineage (NCBI taxonomy): Bacteria > Pseudomonadati > Thermodesulfobacteriota > Desulfovibrionia > Desulfovibrionales > Desulfovibrionaceae > Desulfovibrio > Desulfovibrio legallii. The sequence goes on from NZ_FNBX01000006.1 coordinate 63,759, forward strand.
AATTTCGGGGCGGTGGTTTTTATGGTGCCGCTCTCCATCAGCATGACGGCCACCATCCGCGTGGGCGCCTGCCTGGGGGCGGCCCAGGTGGACAGGGCCAGGCTCGCGGCCCGTACCGCCTTGAGCATGAGCGTGGTTTTTGCCTTGGCCATAGCGGTGCTGACCGTGCTGCTGCGGCGGCAGATCGTGGCCATCTATACGGAAGACGCCGCCGTGGCGGCCCTGGCCGCGCATCTTTTGCTCTTCGGGGCCGCCTACCAGGTGGTGGACGGCCTGCAGGCCACGGGCATCGGCATCTTGCGCGGGCACAACGACACGCGGATCATCTCCGTCATCTGCTTTATGGCCTATGCCGTCATCGGGCTGCCCCTGGGCTTCATTTTGGGGCGCACGGATCTGCTGACCCCGGCGCTGGGGGCCACCGGCTTCTGGATTGCCTATATCGTGGCCCTGGGCTTCGGCGCGCTGTGCTACCTTACGCGCCTGCGCTATCTCTACCGCCTGCCCGCCCAGAGCCTGCTGGTCCGCGTGCGGCGTTGAGAAGCGCGAGGCGCTTCCCCCTCCGCAAAAAGGCCCCCTGCCGCAAGGGGGCAGGCGCACAGAGGCCGAGCGGGCTTGCGGAACATCTAGAGCAGATTCGTTTTGAGAATATGCATTCTCAAAGTTTCCGCCACGCTCGTTTCGGCGCTTACCAGCGCAAAGACATTGCGCTTACCACCTCCACAGCGGGCGTCTGTTCACGCAGCCGCCACGGCATTTCAAAGTTGAAATGCCTGTACACCCTGCCGGATTTGAATATGTGCCCAAGCGCATGTGCCAAAAGAAAAGCCCCTGCGGCGGTTACCGTAAGGGCTTGGAATACTTGGTGGGTCGTGCGGGGATCGAACCTGCGACTCTCTGCTTAAAAGGCAGATACTCTACCTACTGAGTTAACGACCCGTGTGAGAAGCGCAATATATCCATGAGCCTTGCAGGTGTCAAGAAGATTTCGCAAAATACGCTCTCCGGCTGCCGCGGCTCGCCGCGTCCGGGCGGAATGCGCTGCGGGCCCTATGTGCGGTTCTGTTTGCCGTTGCCATTGCGGGGTTCGATGCATTCCACGCCGTTCATGTAAGGCGCCAGCGCCTTGGGCAGGCGCACGCTGCCGTCTTTTTGCTGGCCGTTTTCCAGCAGGGCGGCAATGGTGCGGCCCGTGGGCAGGCCGGAGCCGTTGAGCGTGTGCAGATAGGCGGCCTTGCCCCCCTTGGGCTTGAATCGGATGCCCGCCCGGCGGGCCTGAAAATCCGTGCAGTTGGAGCAGGAGGAAATCTCGCGGTAGGTGTTCTGCGCGGGCAGCCAGACCTCCAGGTCATAGGTTTTGGCGGCGCTGAAGCCCATGTCCCCGGTGCAGAGGGTAATGACGCGGTAGGGCAGCTCCAGCATCTCCAGCAGGCGGCAGGCGTGCCCGCGCAGGATTTCGAGCTGGTTAAAGCTGTCTTCCGGATGGGAGAAGCGGACCATCTCCACCTTGGTGAACTGGTGCATGCGGATAATGCCCCGCGTGTCCTTGCCTGCGCTGCCCGCTTCGGAGCGGAAACAGGGTGTGGCCGCGCAGTAGGCGCGGGGCAGGTCGGTTTCGTCCAGCACCTCGCCGGCGTGCAGGTTGGTCAGCGGCACTTCGGCCGTGGGGATGAGGTAGTAGTCGTTTTCCCGCAGTTTGAAGAGGTCTTCCTCAAATTTGGGCAGCTGTCCGGTGCCGGTCATAGTGGCGCGGTTAACCATATAAGGAGGGCAGACCTCTATATAGTCTTCGTGCCTGGTGTGCTGATCCAGAAAAAAGTTGACCAGCGCCCGCTCCAGGCGTGCGGCCCAACCCCGCATGACCACGAACCGGCTGCCTGTAAGCCGCGCGGCGCGTTCAAAATCCAGGCCGTCCAGGGCCACGCCCAGCTCGCCGTGTTCGCGGGGGGGGAAGTCGAAAACGGGGGGCGTGCCCCAGCGGGAGACCTCTACGTTTTCCGTTTCGTCCTTGCCCACGGGCACGGAGGTATCCGGCAGGTTAGGCACGCGCATGAGCCAGGCTTCCACCTCGGCCTTGGCCTGGGCGGTTTCCCCGTCCAGCTCCTTAATGCGGTCCGCCAGAGCGGTGGATTCGGCCAGCAGGGCGGCGGCGTCTTCGCCCTTGCGTTTCAGTTCCGCCACCTTGGTCGAGGCTGCGTTGCGCTGCTGCTTCAGACCTTCCACCTGGGTCAGCAGGTTGCGGCGACGGGCGTCCAGGGCCAGAAATTCCTGAATGTCCAGCCCGGAATGCCGGTCGGCCAAGGCTTTGGCCAGCAGATCCGGCTGGCGTTGCAGCAGTTTGAGATCCAACATACCCGCTCCTCTCACAGGGCTGAAAATATCGATCGGCGGGGGAAGTCTTCCCCTCGCAAAAGGCGCGTTTGCGCTTCGCAAGGCTGTAGCACGGCCCGCCGCCGCCTGCAAGGCGCGTCCCGGCCCGCGAGGTTTCGGCCGCCGAGCCTTGCCAGAAGCTCAGATTCCGTATATAGAGGCTGGAGTAATCTGGAGAATTTCTATACAAACCGCGAGGCCGTCATGAAATCTATCCGCATTGTCCTGTATTGTTCTCTGCTGACCTTGTTGCTTGCGGCCTGCGGGCCCAGCAACACCGTCCGGCTGCTTGCCCCGCCGCCGCTGGACGGAGCTGTTCTGCCTACGCCCAACGCGCCGCGCGTGACCGTGGTCATGTTTGAAGACAAGCGCATGGATCAAACCACCTTGGGGCAGCGGCGCGACAAGAGCGCGTTTGTCACCGGCGACAACGTGCCGCAGTGGATCAGTAAGGCCCTGGCTGACGAACTGGCCCGCAACGGCCTGCAGATCTCCTACTCCGTGAGTGTGGCTGAGGCCCGCAAAGGCAACCCGGACTACCTGGTCACCGGTCAGGTGGACGAAGCCTGGATCAACGAAACCTCCAGTACGGATATGAACACCTCCCTGCGGGTCGGCTATGTGCTGGCCAACCGCCAGGCCCGGATGGTGCGCGAGTCGCTCAACGCTTCCCAGTCGCGCACGGGGCTGCCTTCCGGCAGCGCTGCGGACAACCTCATGCTGGAGACCCTGTGCGATCTGGTTAAGCCCATGGCCCGCAAAATAGTGCAGACCATTGAGACAAAAAAATAATTTTTTGACGGCAGCATGCCGCATTTGGGGCGCGCTCTGCCCTTCGGGGTGGGGGCTTATGGCTGTGCCGCCGGTCATTATGGCCGGCGGCCTGCTGTTTGGCGGCTTTGCACAGGCGGCCGCCGCGCCCGGCACTGAGGCCGCGCCCGCACCGGCGGCGGCAACGGTCGGTCCCGCGGCCATAACGGTGGCCGCAGCCTGCCCCGTCAAACCCAACGACGCCCGTCTTGAGCGGGCCTGCGCGGAGGCTGCAGCCTACCTGGAGGCCTTGCGCGGTGCGTCGGCCCGGCTGCGGCAGCGGCGGGACGTGGCCCTGAGCCTGGACGCGCCGGAAACGCAGGCGGCCTTGGCTGCAGCCTTATATACCCCTGTGTTGCGCCCGGCGGGCGCGGGCCGGGTGGAAGTGACGCTGGCCCCCCGACCGGATGAGGAGGCGCGCCTGGCCGCGTGGTTGCGCCAACCGCAAGCGCTGGACGTGTACCGGCGTCTGTTGCGGGACTATGCGGCTGCGCTCGCCCTGGTGTGCGCGCCGGCCCCGGCCGCCCGCGGCGGAGCGTGGTATCGGGCCAGGGCCGTTTTGCCAACGTCCGCGCCGCCTGGCGCGGACGCTGCGCCCTCGGCGGATGGGGGCCGTGACGCAGAGGGCCTTGCCGGACGACTGGAGGCCGTGAGCGCGGCCTTGGCGGCCTTGCGGCCGGATGCGGCCGTCTGGCTTGCGCGTCCTGAAAGCCTCAACGCGCTGGAGCGTGCGGCGGTGCGGCTGCCCCAGAGCGCCGCTGTCCTGCTCCTGTTGGGCGAAGTGCAATTGCAGCGGGATTTGCCGCAACAGAGCATAGGCGCCTGTACCGCAGCCCTGCGTCTGGCCCCGGAGCTGAACTACGCCCGCTTTGTGCGGGCCCTGGCTCACTGGCGGCTGCAGCAGCTGGCCCTGGCTGAAGACGATTTGAGCGCCGCCCTGGCCTCCTGGCACGGCCGGGCCCCCCAGGGCGCGGAGCGCGCGCGGATGCTGCGGGCGCGCGGGACCGTGCGGCAGCTGCGGCGTCATGCGACGGGCATGTGCGCCGATTTTGCCGCTGCCTGCGCGCTGGGGGATTGTGAGGGCCTGGCTGCCGCGCGAGCGCAAGGCCAGTGCTTGAAGGCTGCGGCGGCGCAGCCGCCGGAAAAGGCCGCGCCTCCGGCAAAACAGGACGCAAAGCCCGCACCGCAGCGCAGCCCTGCGGAGGCCGACGGCGCGGTACTGCCCCAGGAGATTTCCGGCCCGGCCGCCTCCCAGGCGACGCGACCTTCAGGCGGTAAAGGACGACAGCCATGAGGAACGATGTGCCCCTGAAAGTGTACGGCCACCTGTATCCGGTGGACGCGGCCGGGTACGCCGCCCTGGCGGCGGCCTGCGCCGACGCGCTGCCTGCCGCGGATGACGTGCCCGTGCTGGAGCGCGAGGGCGACATGGCCCGCATTTCGTTTGAAGGTGTTTATTTTCCTGTGGACGCAGTGCTGGCCGCCGTGCGCGCCCAGCTTCGGCCTGAGCAGCGCGGCAAGCTGGACGTGCTGGATTTGGAGGCCTGGCGGCTGACGCGCCACACCTTTGACCAGGGCGCGGTGCGGAGCCACAGCGCTTCCCTCAACAGCGTGCTGGATTATTCCGGATTTTGAGCCCGCAGTCAGACCGCCGCGTCAAGCGGACGCGCCTTGGTGCAGCGCTGTGCCCCCCCCCCCCGATATATTCTGACGGCTGCGCAAGCAGGCGTTCGCCACAAAGGCGTAAACGCCGGAGTGAGCATTTGGCCTGCCGTTGAAAGGCAGTGGCAGGAGTGACCCGCTCTGAGCGCTTGGCGCGGGAACAATGTTGACGGCCCATCCCGGTTCTGCCGGGATGGGCCGTCGTTGTCGCGCGGCAAGCGCGCTTGCGGATGCGGTTTTGGTTACGCTTCGGCCTCGGCTTCTTCCTCGGCGCCCTCAAACTTGATATAGCCGGGGTTCACGTTGGTCATGGCGTTGACAATGAGCTCCACCAGACCGCCGTAGGCGAAGTTGTTCTTGGTGTACAGGTCGTTGTGCTCCAGAATTTCGCGAATTTGCCCTTTGCAGTTGGAGCAGGGGGCGCAGATGTACTTTTTGGTTTCCGGCCCCAGGCAGTCCTTGAAGGCTTCGCTGATCTGCCACATCTTTTTGCGGCCAGAGATGTTGCCGCGCCATTGTTCGATATTGTTGCGGGTCATGATGGCAAAGCCGGATCCGCCGCCGCAGCAGTAGTTATCAACGCCGTGGCAAGGCATTTCGCGGAACTTGGGCGCGATTTTGCGCAGGATTTCGCGTTGCGGCTCCACAATGCCCATAAGACGCACGATGTTGCAGGGGTCGTGCAGGGTCACGGGAAAGTCGTTGCGCGCCGGGTCCAGCTTGAGGCGGCCGCTCATGACGATGTCGCGCAGGGTCACATAGCAGCTTTCGCGCGGCACCTGGTATTCATAGGGGATAACGCGGTCGGCGATGACGGTGAGGGCCTTGTGGGCGTGGCCGCATTCGCCGATGACGATCTTCTTCACGCCCAGTTCCTTGGCCGCCATCATGTGCTGCAAGGCGATGCGGGCGGTCTGGGCGTCGTCGTAAAACACGCCGTAGTTCACGCCGTCATAGGCCATGGCGTGGCTGGAGAGCGTCCAGGAGAGGCCCGCCTCCTGAAAGATGAGGGAGAAGGCGGCGATGTTTTCGGGCCAGGCCATGATTTCGCCCGCGTTGTGCAGCAGCATGATGTCCGCACCCTTGACGTCAAAGGGCGTGTGGATGCCCACGCCGGTGATCTCGGTGTAGTCCTCGTCGATGAACTCCACGTTGTCCTTGACCACTTCCGGCGTCATGCCTGTGGAGGAGCCGCACTTCATCTGGTTCATGGTGCCTTTTTCGTGCAGTTCCTTGGGGTAGATGCCGAGCTCCTGGCTGAACAGCTTGCGGATCTCGCGGGCCAGCAGGCCGTTGTCCACGCCGATGGGGCAGACCTGGGCGCAGCGGCGGCAGAGGTTGCAGCGGTAGGCCAGCTCGCCCAGGCGTGCCACGGTTTTCCAGTTGAGGTGCATGTCGCCGTAGCGCCATTTGGCCAGGGGCTCCTTCTTCACATACTGCTTGTAGATGCGGCGGAAAATCTCGGAGCGGAAGTTGGGCCGGTACATCTCGTTTTTGCCGGACATCTCATACAAATGGCAGGCCTCGGAACAGGAGTTGCACTGGGCGCAGTAGTCCATGCTGGTTTCCAGCATGGGCAGGAAGGTCCAGTTGTTTTCCTTGCTGAAGAGCTTGCGCATGCCATTGAGGAATTTGTTGACCAGCTCTTCTTCCTCTTCCTTGTTCTTGGGCTTGGGGATATTCAGCACGCAGACGTCGTCGAGAATACAGGCGGTTTCGGCCTTCTGTTCCTCGGTAAAGGGCTTCCAGGGCATGGTGGCCATGTCCACGGGCAGCTCAGGAATGTCTTTGAGGTCAATGCTGACCATCTGCCCTTCGGCGGTGGAAACGTCGGTCAATTGCAGGTTGTCTTTCATGTGGGACTCCCTAATCTTTCTTTTCAGGGGCTGCGGGCTTGGGGGCCGCGGGGTTGGTGGTGGCCACGTCCACCCAGGATTTGGGCGCGCCGTCGCCGGCAATGTGGCTGGCGGCCCAGCTGACCTTGTACTGCAGGGCTTCGTTGATTTTTCCCTGGTTTTTAGCGCTGTAGGCGGTGGGCTCGTCGCCCCAGCGGATGTCGTGATAGGTGAAATATTTCATGAAAACATGGCCCATGTGGGTCATGGGAATCCAGATAAGCAGGAAGAAGCCCACCAGCAGGTGCAGCACAAAGAGGGCGTTCTGGGGCAGCACGAAATTGGCGGTGAGCAGATTATAGATAAAGCCGCGAGCCAGCTCGAAGTAGGAGGGAGCAGTGGCCCAGGCGGCCAGGCCCAGCGCGCCGAAAAGCACGAAAATCAGGAGGTTGAAGTAGTGTTCCGGCGTGCTGTAGCGGCGCAGGCCGGGGTCGCTGCGGCGGCGTTGCACCAGGGCAAGCCCACCCACGATGATACAGACGGCGCCTATCAGGACCATGGCGTTGATGACGTTGCCCACAAAGATCATGAGCCCGCCCTGGGGGTTCAGCCCGCAGAGCTGGGCGACGGCGGCGCAGAGCACAATGATGGTGCCGCCCATGAGCATGTACATGCCCACATGGAAGGGATACGTGCGCGCCCAGAGCTTGATGTTGTGCTCAAAGGTGGCGTGCAGAAAAAGCACCTCGGTCAGCAGGGCCTTGATATCCCCCAGGTGGGACACATGGCGGGGATGAGTCCACCAGTCCTTTTCTTCCATGAAGCTGCCGCCGTAAGCGTTTTTGGGGCCCTCATGGGGGACGGGATACAGCTCCCAGCGCACGTGCAGGGGGCTGGACGCCAGGTAGGCCCGGATCTTGATATAGGCCATGCAGAAGAAGCCGACTACCGCCAGGTAGCCCAGGACATAAAACACAATGCTCATGAGTTTTCTCCCGTGGGTCGTGATGCCGCTGATCTGGGTTTGCACGCGGGGTGCGGCCTCGGCCTTTTGTCGCTGCAGCCGCGCTTCCCGCACCTTGGGCGCTGCTTCCGCCGTTGCCTTTAATGTAGACCGCTTTTGTCAGGAATTGATCATAATAAGCGGAAAAGTCAAGCGGCGTGCGGAACACTCGTGATAGCTAAAATTATAAAAAATGCAAAGATGTCAGGAGGATTCATTTGCATTTTTTAATCTTGATTAACATAATTTTATTTAAAAAAATCAGATAGATTCGATGTGAAAAATTTTTTTTGCGTATAAAAAAGAAATTTTTTCGATCGTCGGCGAGACCTTCCCGTAGGGGGGGAGGTCGTCCACCGCGCGGCCACGCAAATGGCCGTTTGGTGTGAGCCGACCGCCATGGCCGGAATCTGCGCCTCGACAACCCGCAGATGGTGATTGGGGGTGTGGCGCGCGGCCTGTGGAGCGGCCGGGGCTGCGGCTCTGCTCCCAGGCGGGGGCGCGCTGCATGCGGAGGAGGCTTGCGGCCTGGTGACGCCGCGGGGCAGGCCTTGGTGCTTGCGTGGAGACGCCGCTGCGGCGTTTGCGCCCGTCAGAGGCAGAAGGGGCAGCCGCGTCGCCGCGCCTGACGGTCTGCGCCGTGGGCAAAAGGGCGCAAGTGAACCGCGCCGGGCTTGCCTTTGCGGGCGGGTGTGTTTACTTTTGGCCAGACAAGGCGTAAAGTGTCACATTGCAGAACTGCCGACGAGACGCTGTGTCCTGTGCGTTTTTTTCTGCCCGCAAAGGAGTTTTTTATGACCGCTGCAGTGCATTTTACCAAGATGCAGGGCATTGGCAACGACTATGTCTATATTAACGGGTTCGAGGAGCGGGTGGAAAACCCCGGCGAGCTCGCCCGGCGCGTCAGCGACCGGCACTTCGGCGTGGGTTCGGACGGCCTGGTGCTTATCCTGCCTTCCGGCACGGCGGACGTGCGCATGCGCATGTTCAACGCCGACGGCTCCGAAGCGGAAATGTGCGGCAACGCCATCCGCTGCGTAGGCAAATATGTGCACGACCACGGCATTCTGGCCAAGGACGTCATCCGGGTGGAGACCCGCGCGGGCGAAAAGGTGGTGCGGCTGCTGTTTGAAGGCGGTGAGGTATGCGGGGCTACCGTGGATATGGGTGAGCCGGAGCTCAACCCCGCCCGCATTCCCGTGACGGACGAGCGCCCCGACGGCAGCCAGCGTTTTGTGGCCCGCCCCGTTGAAGTGGCCGGCACAACCTATGCCGTGACGGCCGTATCTATGGGCAATCCCCACGCCGTGGTCTTTCTGGAGGGCATCGACGCCCTGAATCTGCCGGAGCTGGGCCCGCAGTTTGAGCACCATCCGCTCTTTCCCCAGCGCACCAATACCGAGTTTGTGGAGGTGGCTTCTTCCACCGCCATCCGCATGCGGGTCTGGGAGCGCGGCGCGGGCGAAACCCTGGCCTGCGGCACGGGTGCCTGCGCCGCCGCCGTGGCCTGCGTGCTTAACGGCCGCACCAGCCGCCAGGTGGCGGTGCAGCTCAGGGGCGGCGTGCTCAAGGTGCACTGGGATGAGGCCTCCAACCATGTTTATATGACGGGCGGGGCCGAGACCGTTTTTACCGGCACATATTTTCTGTAGTAACAACCCGGCGGCAGGGGCGTCATCGCTGCCGTCATTATGCAGCATAGAAGGATGCAGTCCATGCGCACTACGGTCAACGGCAATTTTCTCAAGCTCCAGAGCAACTATCTGTTTTCGGACATCGCCCGCAAGGTGGCTGTGTTCAAGGACGCCAACCCCGACCGCCGCGTCATCAGCCTGGGCATCGGCGACGTGACCCGGCCGCTGGTTCCCGCCGTCATCGAGGCCCTGCACAAGGCGGTGGACGAAATGGGCGACGCGGCCCATTTTCGCGGCTACGGGCCGGAGCAGGGCTATGCCTTTCTGCGCGAAGTCATCGCCGAATACGATTACAAAGCGCGCGGCGTGGACCTGAGCCCGGACGAAATCTTTGTGAGCGACGGAGCCAAGTCCGACGTGGGCAACTTTCAGGAGCTCTTTGCCGCAGAGAGCGTGGTGGCTGTGACGGATCCGGTCTATCCTGTCTATGTGGATTCTAACGTCATGGCGGGCCGGGCCGGCGTTATGGCGGACAAGCAGTGGGACCGTCTGGTCTACCTGCCCTGCCTCAATGAAAACGACTTCGTGCCGGAATTTCCCAAAACCCGGCCTGACCTTATCTACCTGTGCTACCCTAACAACCCCACAGGCACGGTGCTTTCCCGCGAGGCCCTGCAGGGCTGGGTGGACTACGCCCGGCGCGAAGGCTGCGTTATTCTCTATGATTCGGCCTACGAGGCCTTTATCACGGAAGGGGAGGTGCCCCACAGCATCTATGAGCTGGAGGGCGCGCAGGAAGTGGCCGTGGAATTTCGCAGTTTTTCCAAAACCGCCGGCTTCACGGGCCTGCGCTGCGCCTATACCGTGGTGCCCAAGGCCCTTAAGGTGCGCGACGGCCAGGGCGGCATGACAGCCCTGAACGGGCTGTGGAACCGCCGCCAGTGCACCAAGTACAACGGCTGCCCCTACATTGTGCAGCGCGCCGCGGCCGCCACTTACAGCCCTGAGGGCCGGGCGCAGATCATGGGCGTCATCGGCGGCTACCAGCGCAACGCCGCCCAGCTGCGCGCCGCTGTGACCGGCATGGGGCTTGAGGTCTACGGCGGGGTGAACGCGCCCTACATCTGGGTGCGCGTGCCCCAGGGCGCGACCTCCTGGGGCTTTTTTGATCATCTGCTGGAGAGCGCGGCCCTGGTCTGCACGCCGGGCGCGGGCTTTGGGCTCTCCGGCGAAGGTTATGTGCGGCTTACGGCTTTCGGTTCGCCGGAGGATACGGCCGAGGCCATCCGGCGGCTGGAGTCTCTGCGCTAGCAGGCCTTGCTCCGCGGGGGTGGGGGCGGCCCGCCTGGGCTCCCTCCACCCTTGTGCTGGAAAAAGTGGCCATTTATCGCTTGCCCATCGTATCCGTTTGTAGCAATATTGCCTTCCCCCCTTTGCCGGCGTTAGCCTCCGCCAGGGCTGAATGACGGCGCCATAGTGCGGCGGAACCCCGTTTTTTGCGGAACGAGGAACCGCACACGTCGCATTTACGCGGCTGCTGGTCAGCCGCGTTCGTTGCACACACCCTTCGGTTGCGGTCGCAGGGCGGCTGGCAGCGGCTGTCCGCGCGGGCATCGCGCGGTCCGCGCGCTTGTTTCGTCGTCGGATTTTACGGACGCGCGCTCACATTCGGGTTATAAGCGCCCCGGTCTCCTCCCTGCGGAGGGCTGTGCCGCGGCGCATCTTTCCAGAGGTTACGCTATGTGCAGAATCGGTTCCATCAAAAGCAGAACGCCCGTGCCGCCGGCGCTGGCGCTCAATCTCATGCTGCCGCAGCAGGAAGGGCACGACAACTCCGGCTTTGCCATGGTCATGCAGGACCTGGAAGGCGTATTCGGGCATTACAAGGATAAGCCCCTGCTTTCCCTGGCCTGTACCACCAAGGGCGTGCAGCTTGTGGACGACTACATGGAAAAAAAGGGCTTTGTGCAGGTGGCCCAATGGGTGCCGGAGGTGGACAAACGCCCCGGTCTGCGCATCAAGGCCATGCCGCGCTACGTCTTTCGCAATTATGACTACCCGGAAGGCTACCGGGACGCCGGCCGCGAAGCCCGCGAGGATCTGCTGCTGGACACGCGCCTGGCCTTGCGCGCCCTGCTGGAGAAGGACGACAACGGCTTTGTCTACTCCTTCTGGCCGGACGTGCTGACCCTTAAGGAAATCGGCGACCCGGCGGACATCGCCACCTATTTTCGCCTCTGGGACGATACGGACCGCCTTACCGCGCGCAACATCGTCACCCAGTGCCGCCAGAACACCAACTACGATATCGTGCGCTACGCGGCCCACCCCTTCTTTTTGCAGGGCTACACCCTCTGCGCCAACGGCGAAAACACTTTTTTCACCAAGAACAAAGAGTTTCAGAAGTCCCTGCATCGGGGCTATGTGGGCTTTGAGTCCGATTCGCAGAATTTTCTCTACACCTTGCACTATGTGCTGCATGAGCTGCGCTGGCCCATCAAGTATTACAAGCACGTCATCACGCCGCTGCCCTTTGTGGAGGCGGAGCAGCGCGAAGACAGGCAGGTGCTGGCCCTTATCCGGGAATCCCTGGCCCACCTGGAGATCAACGGACCCAACACCATCATCGGGCTTCTGCCCGACGGCAAAATGATCACCTGCTGCGATTCCAAAAAACTGCGGCCCGTGGTGGTGGGCAGCGACGACAACATGGTGGCCATTACCTCCGAAGTCTGCGGGCTCAACGCCATTCTGCCCAACCGCGACATCGCCGGCGATATCTACCCCAACGAGCGGGAAATGGTGGTCATCGACAACGACCTGGCGGTGCAAAGATGGAAACAGTAAGAACCCAGGACGTGAGCGTTAACGATCTGCGCTGGAAGATCGAATACCGCCCGGAGCTGTGCACCATGTGCGGTTCCTGCGTGGCGGCCTGTACGTTCAACGCCCTTGAAGTGAGCATGATGCGCCGCAGCGTGACCCTTTCGCGCAAGGCTTTTCCCGATCCCAGTCAGGAGCACATGGCCCGGCCCGTCATCGCGCAGCGGCACACCATTGCCGAAGCCTGCGTGGGCTGCGGCATGTGCGAAAAAATCTGTCCCAACCGGGCCATCCGCCCGGTGCGCAACGAGGACAGCCGCTTCCCCCTCCTGGCCCGGCACCACGGGCCCATCAAGCGCGGCGGGCGCACCAATCTGAACCCGCCCCGCACCCTGGACGCCATTGTGGTGGGCCGCATCAGCCAGATGACCGACCCGGCCCTGGATTCGGAGCGCCACACCTTTGACATCCGTTCCCCCCTGGGCCGCGTCATGCTGGCGCAGGAGCTGCCCCTGACCGTGGACGGCGACAACCTGGTGCTCAGCGGGCATACGCCCCCGGTGCACTGGATCTACCCGGCCATCTTCAGCGATATGAGCATCGGCGCGCTCTCCACCCGCGCCTGGGAGGCCCTGGCCCTGGCCACGGCCTACCTCAACGAAAAATGCGGCATGCCCGTGCGCATGTGCTCCGGCGAGGGCGGCATGCCCATCAAGCTGCTGGAATCCGAGCAGCTCAAGTACATGATTTTGCAGATCGCCTCCGGCCACTTCGGGTGGAACCGCATCATCAAGGCCATGCCCCGCATGAAAACGGACCCGGCGGGCGTGCTCATCAAGATCGGTCAGGGGGCCAAGCCCGGCGACGGCGGCCTTCTGCCCGCCGCCAAGGTGGCCCCGCACATCCAGGCCATCCGCGGCGTGCCCAAGGCCACCCTGCACTCGCCGCCAAACCATCAGGGCCTCTATTCCATTGAAGAATCCGTGCAGAAAATGCACCTTTCGCTCAATGCGGCCTTCGGCTTCCGCGTGCCCGTGGCCATCAAGTGCGCCGCTTCGGCCACGTCCGTTTCCGTGTACAACAACCTGCTGCGCGATCCGTACAAAATCTGCGGCGGGTTCTTTATTGACGGCATTCAGGGCGGCACGGGCGCGGCCAACGAGGTTTCCCTGGAGCACACGGGCCATCCCATTGTCTCCAAACTGCGCGATTGCTACCAGGCTGCCGTGGCGCAGGGCCTGCAGGGGCAGATTCCCCTTTGGGCCGGCGGCGGCATCGGCATGACCGGCAACGCCGCGGCAGACGCCTTCAAGATGATCTGCCTGGGGGCCAACGGCGTTATCATGGGCAAGATACTCATCCAGCTTCTGGGCTGCGTGGGCAACGAGCACGGGCGCTGCAACGCCTGCAACACGGGCAAGTGCCCCACAGGCATCTGCACCCAGGATCCCCGGCTGGTCAAACGCCTGGATGTGGACCGCGGCGCGCAGAACGTGGTGGACTACATGTTGGCCTTTGACGACGAGCTGCGCAAGCTGCTGGCCCCGGTGGGCAACAGCTCCCTGCCGGTGGGGCGCTCCGACGCCCTGGTTTCCACGGACAAGGCCGTGGCCGACAAACTGGGCATCCAGTATGCCTGCTGACCCCTTGTCCCGGTTGACAAGAGTAGAAATGCCGAGGAGCGGAACATGCTGCGCGTAAGCACGGTGCACGAACACGAACGCATGTCCACCCAGGACCTGCTGCTGGCCATAGAGGCCGCGGTGGCCGCCGGTGAGACGGATTTTCATATTGAGGCCTCGGGGCAGCACGATATCGGCGGCCCCCTTTGGAACAAAGAAGGCAAAAAGCTGACCTTCACGGTGCGCAATCCCGGCCAGCGCGTGGGCTCCATGTGTCTGGGAAACACGGAAGTGCTGGTGGAAGGCTCGGCCCCGGCCGACGTGGGCTGGCTCAACGCCGGCGGGCGCATTGTGGTGCGCGGCGACGCGGGCGACACGGCCGCTCACTGCGCGGCCGCGGGCGTGGTCTACATCGGCGGCCGCGCGGGCACCCGTACCGGTTCGCTCATGAAGCACGACCCCGTGTACGAGCCCCCGGAGCTGTGGGTGCTCAAAAATGTGGGCAGCTTCTCCTTCGAGTTTATGGGCGGCGGCAAGGCCGTGGTCTGCGGCTGGGACTGTGCGGATTTTCCTTCTGTCCTGGGCGAGCGGCCCTGCGTGGGCATGGTGGGCGGCGTGGTCTATGTACGCGGCCCCGTGGGCGCGCTGCCCGCGGACGTGCGCGCTGCAGCGCTGGAAGAGGCCGACCAGGCCTGGCTGGCCACGGGGATGGAGGATTTTCTGGCGGCTGTGGGCCGGCCGGAACTGCGCGACGCGCTGACCTGCTGGGAAGATTGGCAAAAAATCGTCCCGCTCTCCTTTGACGTGCGCAGCCACTTGGCGGACAAGCCCGGTCTGGACGACTTCCGCGCCCAGGAATGGATCAAGGACGGCATCTTCAGCGACGTGGCCCCGGACGACTTCCGGGTCAACGGGCTGGTGGCCCACGGGGACTACCGCCTGCGCGTGCCTTTGTGGGAGAACGCCCGCTACGCGGCCCCTTGCGAGTTCAACTGCCCGGCCTCCATCCCCACCCAGCGGCGGCTCAACCTGCTGCGCGAGGGCAAGGTGGACGAGGCCTACCGCCTGGTGCTCGATTACACCCCCTTCCCCGGCTCGGTCTGCGGCAGCGTCTGCCCCAACCCCTGCATGCAGGACTGCACGCGCGGCCTGCTGGACAGCCCGGTGCAGATCGGTAAGCTTGGTTCCTGCTCCGCCGATATCCAGGTGCCCAAGCCCGAAGAACGCACGGGCAGGCATGTGGGCGTCATCGGCGGCGGGGTGGGCGGCCTGACCGCCGCCTGGCAGCTGGCCCGCATGGGCCACGACGTGACCGTGTATGAGGCGGACAGCGTCATGGGCGGCAAGCTGGAGCAGGTTATCCCCCGCGCTCGCCTGAACCACGACCTGCTGCGCAAGGAGCTTAAGCGCATTGAGGACATGGGCGTGCGCTTTGTGACCAACTGCAAGGTGGACGCCGCCAAATTCGCGGAGCTGCGCCAAAGCCACGATGCCCTTGTTGTAGCCACGGGCGGGCATATGCCGCGCATTTTCGACTGGCCCGGCAAGGAAAAAATCGTGCCCGGCATCGACTTCCTCAAGGCCGTGAACAAGGGTGAAAATCCCGCCGTGCCGGACGAGGTCATCGTCATCGGCTGCGGCAATGCGGGCATGGACGCGGCCGCCGGGGCCTACGCCATGGGCGCCAGGCACGTCACCTGCATCGATGTGCAGAAGCCCGCCGCCTTTGCGCACGAGATCAAGCACATTGAAGACCTGGGCGGCAAGCTCATCTGGCCTGTGCAGACCAAGGAAATCACCGACGAGGGCATCATCGTTCAGGATGGGCGGCTCATTCCCGGCCAGATGGTCATCATCACCATCGGCGAAGCGCCGGACCTCTCCTTCCTGCCCGAAGGGGTGGAAAAGTTCCGCCAGTGGTTGAAGCCCAAAGCCGACCAGAGCGTCATGGACGGCGTGTTTGCCGTGGGCGACGTCATCAAGCCGGGCCTTCTGGTGCACGCCATCGGCTCCGGACGCAACGCGGCCTTTGCCGCCGACGCCTGGCTTAAGGGCGCGACCTGGACGCCGGAGAAAAAACCGCTGGTGCCCACCACGCGCCTGCATACGGCCTATTTTGCCAAATGCCATGATAGTGACCTGCCCCGCCCGCAGGAGGAGTACGCCCGCTGCGTCAGCTGCGGCACCTGCCGCGACTGCAAAATGTGCCTCAAATCCTGCCCGGAAAAGGCCATTGACCGCAAGGAGACTGAGGGCGGCGGCTTTGAGTACGTTTCGGATCCGGAACGCTGCATCGGCTGCGGCATCTGCGCCGGCATCTGCCCCTGCGGCATCTGGACCATGTATCCCAACTGGGATATGTCTTAAAGCGGCAGCATCGCGGGCGATGGCCGTGTCTGCCCCCGCGACGCCGGCCCAGGGTGCAAGCGCAGCCCTGGAATGTGCTGGTGGCTGCGCTGGTGGACATCCGCCGCAAAGGCGCAAGACGCACAGGGCTTGCGCCACTGCCAGTCTGGCGCGCGCCTTGCCTGCCCTTAAGGATGCCCTTCTACGGGCAACAGGTTTGAAGGAGAACAGTTATGGACGTGTTGGAAGCCATTTTCACCCGTCGCAGCATCCGCAAGTTTACGCCGGAAGCCGTGAGCGAGGCGGACGTAGCCACCCTGCTCAAAGCGGCCATGTGCGCGCCCAGCTCGCACAATTCCCGTTCCTGGCATTTTGTGGTGGTGCGCGACCAGGCCCAGCGCCAGGGCATTGCCCAGCGTCATCCTTACGCCAAAATGGCCGCCGAAGCCCCGGTGGTCATCATTGTCTGCGCCAACCCGGCGGAGGCCAAGGAGGCGGGCTTCTGGCAGCAGGATTGCGCCGCGGCGCTGGAAAACATCCTGCTGGCCGCACGCGGCCTGAACCTGGGCACGGTCTGGTGCGGCATGTATCCCTTTGAGGACCGCGTGCGCCCCATTCGGGAGCTTTTGCAGGTGCCGGAAGCCGTTAATATTCTGGGCCTGGTGGTGGTGGGGCACCCCGCGCAGCCGTTCAAAGAGGCGGATCGCTTTGATCCCGCCAAGGTGCACCACGACCGTTGGTAAGCGTTTGCCGCGGCAGCGGGCGGATCCGGCATTATTGGGCCGGTCGGGGCTTCCTCCCGGCCGGTCTTTTTTGTGGGGGCCCGCGCGGCGGCAGCCTGGTTGTCGTCCGCAGGGAAACGGACTATGCTGCCACAGCCGGCGCGGCCGCCGTTTGACGCGGGGGGCCGAAACGGCTAAAGCCATTTTTTCGGCCGAAGGCCGAGCGGGGCCCGGCAGTGCCTTGCGCGGCGGGCCAGCGTGCTTTTTGCCGCGCAGCGCGTCTGCGCCTTTGGGGAAAACAGCGTTGGGGCGGCATAACCATAGCGTCTTCGGGGGCAGCATGCATCTGCGCAAAAGGGTTCTGGTCACCGGCGGTTCCGGTTTTTTGGGTTCGCATTTGTGCGAGCGTTTGCTGGAAGCGGGGCACGAAGTGCTCTGCGTGGACAATTTTTTTTCCAGCGCGCGCGCCAATGTGGAAGCGTTTATGGACAACCGGCGGTTTGAGATTATCCGCCACGATGTGACCTTCCCCCTGTATGTGGAAGTGGACGAAATCTATAATCTGGCCTGCCCGGCCTCGCCC
Organism: Desulfovibrio legallii; assembly: GCF_900102485.1. Lineage (NCBI taxonomy): Bacteria > Pseudomonadati > Thermodesulfobacteriota > Desulfovibrionia > Desulfovibrionales > Desulfovibrionaceae > Desulfovibrio > Desulfovibrio legallii. The sequence goes on from NZ_FNBX01000006.1 coordinate 81,169, forward strand.
ATCCACTACCAGCACGACCCGGTGCAGACCATCAAAACCTGCGTGCACGGGGCCATCAATATGCTGGGCCTGGCCAAGCGCCTGCGCGCGCCCATTTTTCAGGCTTCCACCAGCGAGGTCTACGGCGATCCGGACGTACACCCCCAGCCCGAAAGCTATTGGGGCCATGTGAACCCCAACGGCATCCGCTCTTGTTACGACGAGGGCAAACGCTGCGCCGAGGCGCTCTTCTTTGCCTACTGGCGGCAGGGCGGCCTGCCCATCAAAGTGGGGCGTATTTTCAATACCTACGGCCCCAGGATGCACCCCAATGACGGCCGGGTAGTTTCCAACTTCATTGTTCAGGCCCTGCGCAACAAGCCCATCACTATCTACGGCGACGGCAGCCAGACGCGCTCGTTCTGCTATGTGGACGATCTTATCGAATGCATGCTGCGCTTTATGGCCTCGCCCGCCGATTTCGTGGGCCCCATGAACATGGGCAATCCTGGAGAATTCACCATCCGTCAGCTGGCCGAAATGGTGGTGGAGCTGACCGGCAGCGCTTCCGCCATTGTCTGCGAGCCCCTGCCCGGCGACGACCCCAAACAGCGGCGCCCGGACATCTCCCTGGCGCGGGAAAAGCTGGGCTGGGAGCCCCGCGTGCCCCTTCAGGCCGGTCTGCAGAAGACCATCGCCTACTTTGAGGCGCAGTTGAGCGCCGGCCTGATCTGAACGCCGTTGCCGACGCGGAGGGCGGCTGCGCGCCGACAAAGAAAGGCCCGAACCTTTGCGGTTCGGGCCTTTTCACTGCTGCGGCTTTTTTATTTTTCAGTCTGCGGCAGGGGGGATGTTGTTACTGCTGCAGCCAGGCGTTCACCTGGTCCGGGTAGGTTTTCATGAACCGGCGGGCGTTTTTCAGCGGGTCCGCGCCTTTTTCCTGGTTCCAGGCCATGAGCTGTTGCAGCTGGTCCGCGCCCGTATAGCTGAAGCGCGTGAGGAAGGCCCAGGCGGCGGGGTGGTCCTTTTTCAGACCTTTGCGGCCCACGTTATAGATGCCTTCTTCCTTGCCCAGGCTGCCTTTGGGGTCGTCCAGGTAGTGCAGCTTCCAGCGGCCGAACATCCAGTGCGGCGACCAGGCCGTGACCACAATCCATTCCTTGTTGCGGATGGCGTCGGCCAGGCTGGAGGTCATGATGGTGCCGCTGCCTTCCACCAGCTCCATGTTTTTGATGTTGTAGTCTTTGAGCAGCTTTTCCGTCAGCTGCATGATGCCGGAGCCGGGGTCGATGCCCACGATGCGTTTTTTGAACTTGGCGGCGTTGGTGCTCAGCTCCTCTACCGATTTGAGGGGTACGTAGTCCGGCACGGCCAGGCCCAGGCGCGCGCCGCCGGTGAGCTTGCCCAGCATTTCCACCTGATTTTTGACCTTGCCGTACATATCCTTGTGGGTATCGGGCAGCCAGGCCGTGACCATGGCGTCGGCGTCGCCGCTGGCCAGGCTGGTCCAGAGGATGGGCTGGGTCACGGGCAGAAGCTCCACCTTGTAGCCCAGGCGGTCTTCCAGCACGGCTTTGGCCAGATTGCTGGAGGCCGTGGCGCAGTCCCATTCCACATAGACGATCTTGAGCGTTTTGTTTTCCTTGGCCTGCACGGGCAGCGCCCAGCAGAGCAACAGCGCCAGCGCGGCGCAGAGGATAGTTTTTTTCATAGGGTCCTCCTGTAACAGGTTTTGGGGGATATGCCCCGGTTTGCGCCCAGGGGGGGATGCCCTGGTGGAACGGGGCGGGGCTGGAGCATTTCAGGCGTGAAAGGCCCTAGCGGGTGCGGCCAGCGCTTTTGCGGGCCAGGGCGCGGAACAGACGGTCCAGGGTAATGGCCACAATAACGATGCCGAGCCCCGCCTCAAAGCCGCTGCCCACCTGCAGCCGCTGGATGGCCTTCCACACTTCGCCGCCCAGGCCCCGCGCGCCGATCATGGCCGCGATGACGGCCATGGAGAGGGCCAGCATGATGGTCTGGTTCACGCCCGCCACAATGGTGGGCATGGCCAAGGGCAGCTCCAGCTTGCACAGGCGCTGGAGCCGGGTGGCCCCGAAGGCTTCGGCGCATTCCACCAGGTCGTGGGGCACCTGCTGGATGCCCAGGCAGGTCAGCCGGATGGCCGGGGGCACGGAAAATATGACCGTGGCCACCACGGCGCTGACCTTGCCGATGCCAAAAAAGGGAATGGCCGGGATAAGATAGACAAAGGCCGGCATGGTCTGCATAACGTCCAGCACGGGCATGATCACCCGGCGAACCCAGGGGCTCATGGCCGTAAGAATGCCGCAGGGCACGCCCAGCAGCACGGAAAGCAGGGTGGCGGCCAACACCAGAGCCAGGGTGCTGATGGCAGGGGCCCACAGCCCCAGGTTCCAGAGCAGGCCGAAGCCCAGCAGCACAAAGACGGGCAGCCCTGGCCGTCGGGTAACCCACCAGCCCAGGGTGGCCAGAAGGAGGATGAACAGCCAGGGCGGCGGCAGCAGCAGCGCGTGTTCAAAGCCGTCCAGCAGGGAAAGCATGACCGCGGACCCGGCGCGGGTAAAGCCGGAGAAGAGGACGACCAGCTCCTCCACCAGGCTGTCGATAGTTTCGGCCAGGGGGATTCTAGGCAGCATCAAGGGTTCCTCCCGTATCGCGGTGTTCCACCAGCGCGCCCAGCAACAGCCCCCGCACGATAACGCCCTGCAGGCGGCGGTTTTCATCCACCACGGCCAGGGCATGGGGCAGGTCGGCCATGAGGGGCAGCAGCTCGCTCACGGGCGCGTCCGGCCGCACGGTGGCAATGTCCGTGTGGGTGATGGATTCCAGATCCGAACGGCCTTCGCTCACCAGGCGTTCGGCCTCGGCGGCGTGCAGGATGCCCACAAAACGGCGGTGCCTGTCCAGCACGAAGAGCGAGGCCAGGGAATGGACGCGCATCTTGCGCAGGGCGGAGCGCGGCCCGTCCAGGCCCAGCACGGCGCAGGCCTCGGAACGCTTCATGACGCTGGCCGCCGTGAGCACCTGCGAGGCGTCCGCAGAGGCCACAAAGCGGGCCACATAGTCGTTGGCCGGGGATTTGAGGATGTCTTCGGCCGTGCCCGTCTGCACCACGGCCCCGTCCTGCAGCAGCACGATGCGGTCGCCCAGCTTGAAGGCCTCGTTGAGGTCGTGGGTGATGAAAACAATGGTCTTGTGGATGTCTTCCTGCAAGGAGAGCAGCTCGTCCTGCATTTCCTGGCGGATAAGGGGGTCCAGGGCGCTGAAGGCTTCGTCCATAAGCAGCACTTCCGGCTCCAGGGCCAGGGCGCGGGCCAGGCCCACGCGCTGCTTCATGCCGCCGGAGAGCTCGGCGGGGTAGGCGTTGGCCCACTGGGCCAGGCCCACGCGCTCCAGTGTGGCGGCGCTTTTGCGCAGGCGTTCGGCCTCAGGCGCGCCCATGACCTCCAGGCCGAAGGCCACATTGTGCAGCACGGTGCGGTGGGGCAGAAGGGCAAAATTCTGAAAGACCATGCCAAAGCAGCGCTGCCGCATGCGCCGCAGGTTGCGGGCGTTCATGGCGGTGATGTCCTGGTCGTCCACCAGCACTTTGCCGGCGCTGGGCATGATCAGGCCGTTAAGGCAGCGCAGGAGAGTTGATTTGCCGCTGCCGGAAAGGCCCATGACCACCAGCAGCTCCGAAGGGGAAATCTCAAGGGAGATGTCGCGCAGGGCCAGGGTGGACTTGGTCCGCCGCAGAATGTCCTCGCGCGATGCGCCCTGAAGCGCCAGCTCCAGCGCGTGCTCCGGATGGGGTCCGAAGACTTTTGAAAGGTTCTGGATGGAAATTTTTGCCATATACTCTCCTTCTGCCGCAGCATAACATGCCGCGGGTGTAGCCCAAGGGGCGAGTATATGGAAGCACAGCCGTAACGGCTGTCAAAACGAACGTACTGGAGCCATCAGCGTTGACCGCACCAGTACAGCGCCGCCTCCTCGGTATCTACCGAACTTCCATAAAACAGTTCATGCACCATTGCGATAACCGCCAATAACATCATTTGTTTGCCGCGATGTCAGACATACGGATAACAACATCTGCATCGGGTCGGCACACTTGCGCCTGGGAAAGCCCATTGGCGTATTTTTTCTGGATAGAAAAAATTTGTGTTGTGTGCTGTAAAAGTTTTTTCAGGAGTAATAAATGATTTTTACTGTGCAATGCTGCGCTTTTTGCGTATGCAGTCACATTGCACAATACTTTGTAAACACAAAAAAACACATAAGCGTATCAGAGCTATATTTTTGAAAATTTGTAAAAATTTCGGCACAATTGCCATGTAAATATCCACAAACGCTCTATGCAGTAAGAGTACGGCAAAAAAATATCTCTGGCAAGGTGTAATTTTTTTCTTAGCAATATTCGTAAAAAATTGATTTTTGGGAGCAGTAAATCAATTTTTTCTTGCTTTTTTAGGCGAAGGCGCATAGTTTTTAACAAAAGGTGTTTACTCTTCGCAAACCGTCGCTCGCCGGGCGCGTCGGGCGCTGGCCGTTTATGGCCCACGCCGCGCGCCCTCTCGGCGGAGGATCCGCAGATGTCGCATACCGTTTCTTTTCAGTGTGACGCCATGTTACAGCGCCTGATGCAGGCGCTTGAGGCCCATACCGACGCCGAGCTGGCCCGCGCCCTGGGCATCACCCCCCAATCCGTCAGCGGCGCGCGCAAACGCGGCGAGGTGCCCCCGGCCTGGGTGCAGACCTGCGCCGCCGCCACGGGCGTCAACGCCCACTGGCTGTTTTTCGGGCGCGGCCCCATGCGCCTGCCTGAGGCCGCGGAAGGGGAGCTGCCCAGCGTGCAGGCTGATTGCGAAAGCGATCTGATCACCGTGCCCCTGGCCGAAGCCCGCCTTTCGGCCGGGACAGGCAGCCTGGAAGTCAGCGCCCACAGCGAGGGCGGCTACGCCTTCCGCGGCGACTTCCTGCGCCGCAAGGGCAACCCCCGGCGCATGGTGCTGATGCGGGTTTCCGGCGACAGCATGGTGCCGGAAATTTTTGACAACGACCTGGTGCTGCTGGACCGGGGGCAGACGGAAATCAGCCCAGGCCGCCTGTACGCCGTGGGTTTTGAAGACGCCATCTACATCAAGCGCATCGACAAACTGCCCGGCAAGATCGTGCTGCACAGCGTGAACCCGGCCTATCCGCCGGTGAGCCTTGACCTGCGCGGCGACTGCGCGGAGCAGTTCCGCGTCATCGGGCGGGTGCTCTGGTCCGGGCGCGAGTACCGTTAGAGCGTTGCAACTCTGAAACGCCGTGGCAGCTGCGTGGGCAGATGCCCGCTGTGCAGGCGGAATCGCAAGTTGCTGGCGCTGCGCAGCGTTGGAACGCGCGTGCCGTGAACTTTGCGCATGTATATTCGCAACGTTACTCTGTTCCCAGGGGCTTGGCCGTTGCGGAACGGCTGCCCGCTACTTTGGGCTGCCCCTCGCGGCCTGCGGCTGGGGGGATGCGCCGGGGCGGGAGGCTGCCTTTGTGGGGGGGCAAGAACTGCCAAGCGCTTTCTGAAGTACCGGCTCTGCCCGCCAGGGGCCTGGCTTGCGGGGTGTGCCGCGCGGTCGCAGCACTGCGGCGCGACAGGCTGCAGCAGGGCTTGCGCGTTGACTCCATCGCGCGTAAATTTATTCGGTATATCGCGTTTTGCAAGGAGCTTTCCATGCGTTTGCCACGTGGACCCATGGTAGTCAGGACAGTATCCCTGCTGGCGGCGCTTGTGCTTTGCGGCGTTGCCGCGGCCGCTGCGGCGGCAACCTCGCCCGTGCAGGCCGCCCTGGAGCAGGCCGCCGCGCAAAAGGGCACGGCGGCCCCGGCTGCAGCCGCAGAGCAGGCCGCCCCTTCCCCTGGGGGGGCGCCTGATGCGGCAAGGCCCGAAGCCGCATCGTCTTCCGCCGCCCTTGAGGCGGAAACCGGAGGCGAAGCCCCGCGCGCGCAGGAAAGCCTGTTCAGCCCGGCTTACCAAAACTGCATGGACGAAGCCGCGGGCGTAACCACTGCCATGCAGGTCTGCATGGAGGCGGAGCAGACCAGGCTGGAGCGGCAGGCCGCCGATCTGCGCGGGCGGCTGGCGCAGGCCTTGCCGCAGGAACGGGCAGCGGCCCTGACCAAGGCGCTGGAAGCCTGGGAGAGCCTGCGGCGGAACGGCTCCATAGCCATGTACGCGCCGGAGGGCGGCAGCCTTTCGCCCTTGATGGCCTCGCTCTGGCATCTGGAGCAGACCGCTCGCATGGCCCGCTGGCTGGAGGGGCTGACGGAAAATCTTGACCAATAGAGCAGATTACCTTTGGGAAGGTGCATTCTCAAAGGTTGCGACACGCCCCTCCCGGCGCTTGCCAGCGCAAATGCATTGCGCTTACGCCCACACGGCGCGCGTCTGCTTACGCAGCCGGCACGACATTTCAAGTTGAAATGCCGTGGCGGCAAACGCTGGAGGCCATATGCCTTGAGGCGCTGTAGCCGCAAAAATGCCGTCCCCGCTTTACCGGAGACGGCATTTTTGCTTTGAAGAGCGTGTCGGCGCGACGCCGGGCGCGTATTCACAGCCGGGGCTTTTTACCGCCGGGCGGCCCCACGCCAGGGCGCGCGGCGTCAGCTTCGCCGGGGGCGGCGGAAGGCGTTCTGGGCGTAGTCCCCCAGTTGTTCCAGGCGGCGATCCACCTTGTCATAGAGGCTGCCGCGGGTAAAGCCGCTGTTCTTGAGGCGGCGGCCCACGGGCAGGCCCGTGAGCAGGGTGAGGGCTTCCTCAATGCTGCGCACGGTGTAGATGGCAAAGCGCCCCTGTTCCACAGCCGCGAGCACGTCCGGCGCAAGCATGAGGTGATCCGCGTTGTCGTGGGGGATGATGACGCCCTGGGTGCCCGTAAGTCCATGCCGGGCGCAGACTTTATAAAACCCTTCAATCTTGCTGGTAACGCCGCCCACGGCCAGAATCTGGCCGGTGTGGTTCACCGCGCCGGTAAAGGCCAGGTCCAGGCGCACGGGCGCTTCGGCCAGGGCCGAGAGCAGGGCGGCCAGCTCCGCGCCGGAGGCGCTGTCGCCCTCAATGCCCGCGTAGCTCTGGTCAAAGTAGAGGGAGGCCGAAAGCACCAGCGGCTTTTTGCGGGCAAACTGATCCGTGAGGTAACTTTTGAGGATCATCATGGCCTTGGTGTGGATGGGCCCGCCCAGCTCGGCTTCGCGCTCCAGATCCATAATGCCTTCGTGCCCCACGCCCACGGAGCAGGAAATGCGGTGCGGCAGGCCAAATTCAAAATCGCCGTGCCAGGTGACGGAAAGCCCGTTGACCTGGCCGATGGCGCTGCCCGCGGTGCGCACCTTGATCATCTCCCGGTCGTAATCCTCCATAAAGGCCTCTTCCACCAGATTGGCCCGGTAGGTTCTGGCGGCGTAGGCTTCCTCCAGCACGGGCGCGTCCACCATGGCCGCGCCGCGCAGGCGGGCCAGAGCGGCGGCCTCGATCATGATCTCGCGCAGCAGGGGAAAGCGGAGGGAGAGGCGGCGCTGGTCCTCGCAGAGGTGCGAGCCCAGGTCAATGAGCCAGGCCAGGGCGGTGCGGTCAAAGGGCGGCAGCGCATCCTCGTCGATCATGACGGAGAGGTGGGTGAGGTAGGCGCGGATATTGGCGGCCGTGCGCTCCGTGACCTCGGCCATGTGGGCCTTGATGCGGAAGAGCTTGGGGAAGCGCTCGTCGTTGAGGAGCAGGGTTTCGTACAGCTCGTCGTCGCCGATGAGCAGCACCTTGAGCTCCAGGGGCACCGGATCCGGCGTAATGCCCTTGGTGCGGATGGCGGTATCCGGGTTTTCGCCCGTATCCTCAATGCGGGCCTCATTGGCGCGCAGGGCGCGCAACAGACCCTCCCAGGCCGTGGGGTGCTGGAGCAGATCCTCCACATGCAGCACCAGAAAGCCGCCGTTGGCCCGGTGCAGGCTGCCCGCCCGGATGAGGGTGAAATCCGTGACCAGGGCCCCCATTTCCGATTCGCGCTCCACGCAGCCCAGCAGATTCACGGCCGTGGGGTGGTCCTCCACCACCACGGGCGCGCCCGTAAGGTTGTTGTTGTCCACCAGCAGGTTGGCCGCGTAGCGGTAGCGCACGTCGTCGGCGCCCTGGCCGTGGTCGCCGGGGGCGGCGGGGGCCTCACGCTGCAGGAAGGCGTCGGGATTTTTGAGCATGTCCTCGCGCAGGGCGTCAAAATAGGCCGTCAGTCCGGGCACCTGGGGGCAGGCCTTGAGGAAGCGCTGGCGCAAGGGGTTGAGCTGGGCGTCCAGCACCTGGTTTAAGGCCTCGCGTTCCAGGTCGCGCTCGCCGTCCTGGAGGGTTTCCTCCGCCCGGCTCAGCTGCCGCATAAAGCCGGACATGGCCTGAACCAGGGTGTCGCCGCGGGTTTTGAGCTTGAGGCGCACGGTGCTGTCCAGGCGGTCAAACTCCTCTTCGCTCAGGCGTTTGCCCTCCACCAGGGGGTAGAGGGTCAGGCCGCCGCTGTCGTCCATATCCAGGTTGAAGCCCTTGTCCACGGCCACGGAGTTCATCTTGCGCAGAAGCCCCAGGCGCGCGTTCTGGAAAGTGTCCACCAGCCGGGCGCGGCGCTTGACGTACGCGCCGGCCTCAAAACGCCGGGGCAGCTCTTTTTCAATCTGCTCCACCAGCTCGTTGAGGCTCTGCTTGAGCTTTTTGCCCAGCCCTGCGGGCAGGGCCAGGAGGGTGGGGCGGTCCGGATCGGCAAAATTGTGCACATAGACCAGGTCCGGCGGCGTGGGGGCCTTGCGGGCCTGCGGCCGCAGATAGGCGAGCAGCATGTGGCTGCGGCCCAGATCCGGATCGCCGGAAAGGTAAACGTTGTAGCCCAGGGCCTTGATCTGCAGGGCCAGATCCAGGGCCTGCATGGCGCGGGGCTGGAAAGGATTGCGCCGCCCGTTGCGCGGCTGCGGAATCTGGCGGCTGTCTTCCCAAGGCACGCGGGCGGGATCAAAGGTGGCGTGCAGACGGGACGCGGGGAGGGGTGTGATGGTGGGCATGCGTTTATTGCTGATAAAGTTGAGCCAGAATGGCGCGGCCGCCTCTGGACAAAAGGGTTGCGGCCAGATCCAGGCCCAGTTGACGCGCCAGGGAGGTGTGCCCGCGGACGCTTTCCCGCAAGAGGACGCTGCCGTCCACCTGCGCCACCAGACCCGTGAGGGTCAGCTCGTCGTCCGAAAGCAGGCGGGCGTGCCCGGCAATGGGCACCTGGCAGCCGCCGTCGAGGCCGGCCAGAAAACCGCGCTCGGCCTCCACGCAGACGCGGGTGGGGGTATCCTCCAGTTGCGCCAGCAAAGGGAAAAGATCTGCGGCGTCTTCCCGGCATTCAATGCCGAGCGCCCCCTGGCCCACGGCGGGCAGAAAGCGCTCCGGATCCAGAATCTGGACGTGGGGCGCGCTCAGGCCCAGGCGGCGCAGGCCCGCCGTGGCCAGCATGATGGCGTCGTAGCGGCCTTCGCGCAGCTTGCGCAGGCGCGTGTCCACATTGCCGCGCAGGCTTTCAATGCGCAGGTCGGGCCGCAGGGCCAGAAGCTGGGCCTGACGGCGCAGACTGCTGGTGCCCATGCAGGCCCCCTGCGGCAGGGCGTCCAGGCTTGCGCAGCGGCAGGAGAGCAGGCAATCGGCGGGTTCTTCCCGACGGGGAATGCAGCCCAGGATGAGCCCCTGGGGCAGCTCCATGGGCACGTCCTTAATGCTGTGCACGGCCAGATCGGCCCGGCCGTCCAGAAGGGCCTCTTCAATTTCCTTGACGAACAGCCCTTTGCCACCCACCTTGGCCAGAGGCACGTCCTGGATGACGTCGCCCTTGGTTTTGATGATTTCAAGCTGTACTTCAAGGTCTGGCTGCAGGGTACGGAGCCGCGTGGCAACGTGCCTGGCCTGCCAGAGGGCCAGCTGGCTGCCGCGGGTGGCAATGGTGATGGATGCGCGCATGTGGCCGCCTAGTGCCCGCAGCTCGCGCAGTTGCCGCCGGAGCAGCCGGCGCAGCCGCCGCCCCCGCTGCCGCCCGAAGGCGGGGCATAGTCGCCGCCCGCACTGCCGCCCGCGTGGTGGGCGCAGCAGGACATGAGCTTGTGCGTGGCGTGGGAGCCGCAGTGGGGGCAGACGGGCGCGGCGTCGTCAAAGACCAGTTCTTCAAAATCGCGTCCGCATTTGGTGCAGCTGTATTCATAAATGGGCATGATCAGACCTCGGTTCTGGCGGCCGTCGCCAGCAGGGGTTGCAGGGCGGCCACATTCTCAAACAAATAATAGTCCGTTAACTGGCAAAGTAAATGGCCGGCGGCGATGTGCGTCTCCTGAATAAGCGGCGTGCTTGTGTGGGGCACGTCCAGCAGGATATCGCAGAGGGAGGCCATGGCGCCGCCGCCGTTGCCCGTAAATCCTATGGTGCAGAGGCCTGCGCGGCGGGCCGTCTCCAGCGCGGCCAGCACGTTGGGGCTGTTGCCGGAAGTGGAAATGCCCGCCAGCACGTCCCCTTTGCGCCCCAGCGCCTCCACCTGACGGGCGAAAACCCTGCTGAAGTCCAGGTCGTTGCCGATGGCGGTAAGGGCGGAGGTATCCGTGGTCAGGGCCAGGCCCGGCAGGGCGGGGCGGTCCATAAGAAAGCGGTTGACCAGCTCCGCGGCCAGGTGCTGCGCGTCCGCCGCGCTGCCGCCGTTGCCGCAGAACAGAACCTTGCCGCCCTGGGCCAGGCAGGCCGCCGTGCGCAGGGCGGCAAGGCGCAGATCCTCGGCCCGCAGGCGGAAAAATTCTTCGCGCAGGCGCGCGCCGGCGGCCGCGTGCGCGGCGATGGTTTCCAGGGCAGTATCGTGCATGGCGTTTCCCTCTCCGCTATGGGATGACGGCGTGAAGTCACCATTCATATGTCAAAGCCCCGCCGCTGACAAGCGCGGCCGGAACAGGCTTGCGGTCAGCGCGGCTATAACGTAGATTGCCCACATGAAAAAACCACCGAGTCGCAACATCCTTCTGGTCTGCAAGGCCCGTCACGAGCGGGCCACGGCACTGGGTGAGGAAATCGGCACTTGGCTGCGCCGCCAGGGGCACAGGGCCACGGTCATCACGGCCGAGCAGGATTCGCCCGCCTACGGGCAGGAGGATCTGGACTTTGTGGTGGTCCTGGGCGGCGACGGCACCATGCTGGGCGTGGCCCGTCGGCTTGTGGGCCGGGGGGTGCCGGTGCTCGGCATCAACTTCGGCCGGGTGGGTTTTCTGACGGACGCCCAGCCGGACCAATGGCAGGATAAGCTGGTGGAGTGTCTGTACGGGGACGAACCCGTGCGCGCCTGTATGGCCCTGACCTGGTCCGTGACCCGCCAGGGGGGCGTGCTGGCTTCCGGGCACGGCGTCAATGATGTGGTGCTGAGCCGCGGTTCCCTGGCTCGGCTGGTGAGTATGGAAATCGCCGTCAACGGCGTGCGCATGGGCGCATTGCGCAGCGACGGCGTGATCGTCTGTACGCCCATCGGCAGTTCCGGCTACAGCGTCTCCGCCGGCGGCCCTTTGCTGTATCCTTCCATGGAAGCGCTGGGCTTTGTGCCCATCTGTCCTTTTTTGAACACCATTGCGCCCATGGTGTTTGACGGCAACACCTCCCTGACCATGGAAATTCTGCACGGCTCCACCGATTGTTACCTTACGGCGGACGGCCAGGAAGGCATGCTGCTGGAGCGCGGCGACGTGGTGCGGGTGGGCGGGCTGCCCGCGGCCGTGCAGTTTATGGGCGAGGGCACCTGCTTTTTTGAGCGGCTGCGTTCGCGCGGGTTTGTGCTTCAGGGCGCGCCCGGCGGCCTGGGCGGAGGCCTGGCATGAGCAACGGCCTTGCGGCCCCGGAGGCTGTAAGCCGCATCCGGCTGGGCCGGGACAACCGTTTCGACGCATGGCTCTACAGCATGCTCATCGACAACAACCTGGCCTTCCATATGAATCCCGGCCTCATCGCCAGCCCGGAACAGCTGGCCTTTATGGTGCAGCTGGAGCACGACCAGATCTACCTGCCCTGTTCCGACGCCACCTTTTCCCTGCTCTGCGCGCCCCACACGCCGCCGGACCTGCGCCGCCAGTATAACCGGGCCTGGCGCATCATCATGCGGCTGGTGCGCTCCTTTGCGCTGGAACGGCCCCGGCGGCAGCGGCTGCTGCAGTTCTGCCGCTACCGTTTTATGCAGTATGTGGCCCAGGGCACGCTTATTCCTTCGCGCCTGGTCAAGCGCATGACCAACCTGGTGCTGGCCCAGGAGGGCAGCCTGGACGACCCCTGGCGGGAACGCCGCCGGGATTCGGTGGTCCGGCAGCGCCGCCTGCTGGAGAGCCCGGCCGTAAAGACCCCCCTGGAGGCCGTGCCGCCGGGCTTTGCGCCCCAATGTCTGGAAGCGGCCCGCGTTGCCCTGGACTATGCGGAGGCGGTGCGCCTGCTCTGCCTTTCGGCCCATTCGCGGCAATGGCTGGAGCGCGCGCCCGCGGAGGACGAGGTCCGCGCGGCCTTTGCACAGGCGTCTGACGCGGCCGCCGGGCTGCGGGAATATTTTGCGGCCGGCGTGGGGCGCACGGGCACGGTGCTTTTTTTGTGCGACGCGGACGGCGGCGTATTTCTGGATCTGGTCATGGCCCGCAGCCTTATGCGCATGGGGCACCGGGTCATCTTTGCCGTCAAGCAGGGCTTCAACTTTTTTGCGCCCACGCTGGAGGATATGGAAAGCGACCCTGAGCTCCAGCCCCTGCTGCAGGGCGGCATTGTGCTGCACGACGAAAACCTGGGCAAAAACGAGCTGCTGCGCCATCTGCGCGAGCATCGCCTGGTGGTGGTGAGCGACGGCACCCGCGAGCGCCTGAACCTCTACCGCGTTTCCGTCACCTTTTCCCGCGCCTGGAAGGAGGCGGACTGCGTGCTGGGCAAGGGCTGGCGCGCGGCGGACATTTTGCTGGGCACGAGCCACAGCTTTACCCGCGACGTGCTCTGCTACTGGAAGGATCAGGAAGGCTTTCACCTTGCGCGGCGGCCCCACGCCGTCGGGGCGCGCAAATTCAGCGAGGCGGCCATCGCCGTCCAGGCGGAGCGCATCATCGGCGAGATGCGCGCGGCCAAGGCGCAGGGCCGGACAGTCATGTTCTACAGCTGCGTCATCGGCAGCATCCCAGGGGAGACGGCCACGGCCATTGCCCTGGTGCGGGCCTTTGTGGACAATCTGCGGGGAAAAATGGATAATATCTTGATTATCAACCCCGCGGAGCATTTTATCGACGGCATGGACGGCGACGACCTTATGTATATGTGGGAGCAGGTCCAGCGCAGCGGCCTTATCGACGTCTGGCGCTTTCAGACTGTTGAGGACATCGAAGAGAGCTTCGTCCTGCTGGGCCGCAAGGTGCCGCCCCGCTGGTCCGGCAAGGACGCCACGTTCTCCACGGGCTGCACCAAGGAAATGCGCATTGCCCTGGACGTGCAGGCCAAAAACCGCGAGATGCAGATCATCGGCCCCGCGCCCCGGCTTTTCTTCCGCCGCGGCGAGTACGGGGTAGGCAAGTATTTTGACGCCAGCATAGCCCGCTGAGGCCTTGCCTCAGAGTGGCAAGCCCCTGGCAGGGCCATTGCGCGACAGCCCTCGCCGCACGGCCTTGCACAGGCAAGGATAACCCGGGGCCCGGCCCCGCTTATGGAGTAAGCATACCTATGGCCGCCTATGAAATCGTTATCGGCCTGGAGGTGCACGTGCAACTGGCCACGGCCTCCAAGCTGTTCTGTTCCTGCCCCACCACCTTCGGGCAGCCCGCCAACGCCAACGTCTGCGAGGTCTGCGCGGGCATGCCCGGCGCGCTGCCCGTGCCCAACCGCGAGGCCGTGCACTACGCCGCCCTGGTGGGCCTGGCCACCAGCTGCACGGTTCACCGGCGCTCCGTCTTTGCCCGCAAAAACTATTTTTATCCTGATCTGCCCGCAGGCTACCAGATTTCGCAGTTTGAGCTGCCCATCTGCGAGCACGGGCACCTGGACGTGGAGGCCGACGGCCGCACCTGCCGCATCGGCATCACCCGCATCCATATGGAAAACGACGCGGGCAAGAATATCCACGCCCAGGGCGAGAATCTGAGCTATGTGGACCTCAATCGCGCGGGCACGCCGCTGGTGGAAATCGTTTCGGAGCCGGACATGCGCTCCTCCGCCCAGGCCGTGGCCTACCTCAGGGCGCTCTACGGTATTGTTACCTACCTTGGCGTGTGCGACGGCAATATGGAGGAAGGCAGCTTCCGTTGCGACGCCAACGTCTCGTTGCGCCCCGTGGGGCAGGCGGCCTTCGGCACGCGCACCGAGCTGAAAAATCTCAATTCTTTCCGCAATGTGCAGCGGGCCATTGAGTATGAAGTCGCCCGTCAGCAGGACGTGCTGGACGAAGGCGGCAGCGTGGTGCAGGAAACGCGCCTCTATGATGCGGCCAAAAACTGCACGGCCTCCATGCGCAGTAAAGAGGAAGCCCACGACTACCGCTACTTCCCTGATCCGGACATTCTGCCCGTGGAAATTGCGGAAGAGGAGCTGGAGCGCTGGCGCGCTTCCCTGCCGGAGCTGCCCCAGGCCCGCGCCAGGCGCTTTGCGGCCATGACGGGCCTGCCCGAAGCGGAAGTGGAAGTGCTGGTGCAGGGGCGCGGCCTGGCGGACTTTTTTGAGGCTGCCGCGCAAGAGGCCGACCCCCGTAAGGTGGCCAACTTCATCCTTGGCCCCCTGCTGCGGGAATGTCACGCCCGCAACCGCAACCCTGCCGAGACCGCGGGTTGGGCCATGAAGCCCGCAGCCCTGGCCCAGCTGGTCAGTATGGTGGACAAGGGCGCGATCAGCGCCAAAATCGCCAACGACATTTTCGGCGAGCTGTTTGCGAGCGGGGCCATGCCCGAAGCCTATGTGCGGGAAAAAGGCCTGGGCCAGATTTCCGACGCGGGCGCGCTGGAGACCGCCGTGGACAAAGTGCTGGCGGAAAACCCCAGTGAAGTGGCCGCCTACAGGGGCGGCAAGACCAAGCTCATAAGTTTTTTTGTGGGGCAGATCATGCGCGCCACCAAGGGCAAGGCCAACCCGGCCCTGGTCAACGAGCTGCTGGCGAAGAAGCTGCAGTAGCGGGGGGACGCGCCTTGCGGGGGACGCGCGTTTTTTTCCACAACGATAAACAGAACAGCGCCGGGCAACGCAGCCGGAGTAACGTTTTTGAAGGGTGAGAAGATGGGGGAAGGGGACTGTTGTGAACAACAGTCCCCTTCCCCCATCCGGCATTTTTTGTTGTTACACGCTTAGGTTGAGCCCCGCCAGCAGGGAGAGGCCGTCCTCGTCGCTATAGCTGCCGAAGTAGGAGCTGGCGCTGTCGGAGGAGGACCACCAGGCGGCCATGGATTCCAGCTGGATGCGCTGGCGCAGCTCCGAAGGGGAGAGCTGGAGGGCCTTGCGGGCGTCGTCCAGGCCGGAGAGGGCGTCTATCTGGCGATATTGTTTGACCAGGTCGGGGTTGTCGTCAAAGAACTGCTGGATTTCTTCGGTGTCGTCGCCCGCGCCGGCAATGGTTACGGTGCCGTCGTCATTGACCTGAATGGTGAAGGTGACGTCCGCGTCCACGCCCAGGCCGTTCATGCCCGCAGAGAGGGTGGAACCCAGATCGCTTGCGGTCAGCACGCTTTGTGCGGCGGTCAGACTTGCGGCGTCCGTGGAAGCGCCCACAGCCGTGGCCGTGAGCTTGCCGGTGCTGTCCACGGTCATGCTCACGGCGTCAGCGGCGTCCACGCCAGCCGAGGTTAAGGCGGCGCGCAGCTCCGTGCCCAGGTCGGGGTTAGTGGTGAGCCAGTTCTGCACGTTCTGCTGATCCGTGGCGTTGTCGCTGCTGGCGGTCAGGCTGCCGTCCGCCGCCAGAGTGAAGGTAACGCCTTCGGGGTCGCTCACGCCCAGGGCGGCGAGGCCTTCCTGCACGGAGGCGTTGAAATCGCTGGTGAGCTGGTCGCGGTATTTGAGGATCTGGCTGAAGGTCACCCGGCTGCCGTCCTCCAGGCCCATGGCGTCCATGGCGTACTGGGTCAGCTCCACCATGCTGGAGACCTGACTGGTGATGGAGTAGCTGCTGAGAAGGCTGCTCAGGCTGCTGCTGGTGGAGCTTTGGGAGCTGGAGCTGCCCGTGCTGGTAAGCTGCTGGTTCTGCCACTGGTACAGGGCGCTGGTGTAGCTGCCGCTGATGCTGGATACGCTCATGGGGCCTCCCGGCAAAAAATGCCCGTGGGGACGGCGTGCGCCGTCGTGACCGGAGATGTACCGCTGATGAAGCATTTTCTGTGCCAGGATTTTTTTGCCGCGCTGCAGCCGCGGGGCGCGGGCCTTGCGCCCTGGGCGGGCCCGGCGCGTGATGGACAGGTGCGCTGAAATAGGCTAGAGAGCCGGCATGGCAGTACACTTGACCACGCCAGAGTCCGCTGGTTCTAAATCCGCCGGGGCGGAATCCGTCGCCTTTGACGACCCCGTGGTGGCCAACCAGCTTTTCGGGCCGCGCAACGCGCACTTGGAGTTGCTGGCGGCAGCCAGCGGCGCGCGCATCACCAGCCGCGGGGCCAGCCTGATTGTGGATGCCCCGGAGCCGGAGGTGCGCGAAACCCTCTGCAATGTCTTCGTGCAGTTGTACGACCTGCTGCACGGGGGCGTGCCCCTGAGCCAGCAGGATATGGCCCGGGCCTATGAGATGCTGCGCCGCGACCCCGGCCTCAACCTGGGGCAGATTTTTCGCGACGCCGTGTTTGTGAACACCCCGCGCAAAACCGTTACCGCGCGCAATGTGGCCCAGCGCACCTATCTGGACCTGCTGCGGCGGTATGAGCTGGTTTTCGCTGTGGGGCCGGCGGGCACGGGCAAGACCTATCTGGCCGTGGCCATGGCGCTTTCCATGCTGCAGCAGCACAGGGTCAAGCGCATTGTGCTCACCCGCCCGGCCGTGGAGGCCGGGGAGCGCCTGGGCTTTCTGCCCGGCGACTTGGCGGAAAAGGTCAATCCCTACCTGCGGCCCCTGTACGACGCCCTGCACGATATGATGCCCCAGCCCAAGGTGGCCTCCATGCTGGAAGTGGGCTCCATTGAAGTGGCTCCGCTGGCCTTTATGCGGGGGCGAACCCTCAACGACGCCTTCATTATTCTGGACGAGGCGCAGAACACCACCCAGGAGCAGATGAAAATGTTTCTGACGCGCATGGGCTTCGGCTCGCGCATGGTGGTGACGGGCGACACCACGCAGATCGATCTGCCCGCGCAGCCCGGCGGCCAGCGTCCGCGTTCCGGCCTTATCCACGCCCTGGATATCCTCACCCAGGTGCCCGGCCTGGCCGTGCACCGCTTCACCAAGGCCGACGTGGTGCGTCACCCCCTGGTGGGAGCCATTGTAACCGCCTATGATCACGCCGAAAAGATCGACTCGTCCCGCTAGCATCCTGGCGCTTTTCCGTCTGTTGCGCGCCCGGCACCGCTGCGGTTGGGGGCTTGCCGCCCTGTGGGGCACGCTGTTGCTGCTCTCGCTGCTGGCTGGAGCCAATTTTGAAGCGGTGCCCAAGGTCTATGTGGCCGGCCAGGTGGCGGACGCGGACGTCATTGCCGATCGCGACCTGCTGGTGGAGGACGCCCAGGCCTCCAAGGCCCGGCGCAAACAGGTGCTGCTGCTCCAGCCGCCGGTCTACGATCTGAGTCTGGAGCCGTACACGGCCTTCCAGAACCGCATTGTGGAGATTCTGCGCACGCTCAATGCGGGCGGCGATTACAAGGCTGCCCATACCGGCCCCCTGCAGCGCCTGGTGGAAGACCTGACCCCGGCCGTGGCGGACGAGATTCTGCCGGAGCTGGCCTTGCCAGAGGTGCAGACCTATCTGCTCAAGGCGCTGTTGCCCAGCATCCGCGACCACATGGCCGAGGGCCTGGTGAGCGACATCCGGCAGGCCAGGGTGGGGCGATCGGGCGTCATTGTGCGCAACCTGGACGCCAATACGGAGCTGCTGCGGCCGGACGTGACCAATCTGCCGGACGTGCAGTCCTTTCTGGCGGAGATTTCCGCCAGCATCCGGCAGGAGCCCAGCCTGAATCCGCAGTCGCGGCGGGCCATCAACATCCTGCTTTCGGCCACCATGCCCGCCTCCCTGACCCTGAACCGCGAGGCCACCCAGAAGCGCGGCAACGCCGTGGTTTCCACCGTGGAGCCCGTGCTGTACCAGATCCAGAAGGGCGAGCTGCTCTTGCGGCGGGGCGAGCGGGTGAGCCGCGAGCAGCAGATCAAACTGCAAACGCTGTACAAATCCGCCGCCGATCCCATGCACTGGAATATGGCGGCCGGGGCCTTCGCGTTTTCTCTGCTGCTTTCCATCGGCTTTTTTGTGGCCCCCAGCGGCAAGCCGGGCACGCCTTTGCGCTGCAAGGACACGCTGCTCATTTCTCTTATTCTGCTGCTCTTCTGCGGCGGGGCCAAGTTCGTCTATGTGCTCGGCTCGCACCTGGACAACGTGACCCTGCTCAATGCCCTGAACCTGGGCTATCCCGTGGCCGGGGCCGTGGGCCTGGTGGCCATGGTGTTTGCCGCCCGGCGCTACTGCACCATGGGGCTGTTGCTTTCCTTTTTTACCATGCTCATGTTTCAGGAGGATTTTTCCTACTTCCTGTACCAGTTTCTGGGTGGCATGCTGGCCACCTGGCTGATGACCTCCGCCCAAAGCCGCCAGGACGTAGTCTGGAGCCTGGTGCCCCTGACCATCGGGCAGCTCTGCATCTGGCTGGGCGAAGCCTTTTTGTCCCAGGCAACCCTGCCTGAAGTGCCCATGCAGGTGCTGGCCGTGTGCCTTAACAGCCTCATTTCCCTCATCCTGCTTTTTGCCGTGAGCCCGGTGCTGGAGTTGAGCTTCGGCTACAGTACGCGCTTTCGCCTTATGGAGCTCATGAGCCTGGAGCAACCGTTGATGCAGGAGCTCATGGTCACGGTGCCCGGCACTTACCACCATTCCCTGGTGGTGGCCAATATGGTGGAAGCCGGGGCCAAGGCTATCGGGGCCAACAGCCTGCTCTGCAAGGTGGCGGCGCTTTACCATGATGTGGGCAAGCTCTCGTATCCGGAATATTTTATTGAAAACCAGTTCGGCGGGCCCAACAAGCACGACAAGCTGGCCCCCTCCATGAGCGCGCTTATTCTGCTCTCGCACGTCAAGAAGGGCATTGAGCTGGCCGAGCGCTACAAGCTGGGGCAGGAAATTACGGACATCATCGGCCAGCACCACGGCACCAGGCTGATCCGCTATTTTTATCAGAAAGCCGTGAACCTGGGCGAAAAGCCCCGCGAATCGGACTACAGTTACCCCGGTCCGCGCCCCCAGACCAAGGAGGCCGCCATCCTTATGCTGGCGGATTCTGTGGAGGCCAGCAGCCGCACCCTTGCTGACCCCACGCCCGCGCGCATCAAGAGCCACATCGATACCATCATTAAGGGGATTTTTTCCGAGGGGCAGCTGGACGAATCGGAGCTGACCTTCAAGGATCTGCACTACCTGAGCGAAAATTTCCAGCGCATCCTTACGGGGCTGTTCCATCAGCGCATCGCCTATCCAGAGGCCAGAATAGGCGGAGCGCCCAGACCGGAAGGCAAGGCGGCCGAACCCAAGGCCCCCGACGGCAAAACCGTTGCGGAGGCCCGCACGCAAAGCCGCGCGCCCGCAGCCGCCGCGCGCCCTGCGCCCAGAGCGGAAGAGGCCACCCTTGCCGCCGCGGCGGAAAAACTCCTGCCTGGGGGGCCGGGCGGCACGCCTTTGCCTGCGGCAGCCCATGCGCATCCCCTGGCCGGTCGCGGCGCGCCCGCGTCGATACCCCCCGCCAAACCCGCCGACACCGGCGCGCCCAAGGCATGAACGCGCCGGACGCGTGCGGTGCCGACGCTGTGCGGGTGGCGCGGACCAGCCCCGCCCTGGCCTGGCTTTTGCCGCTGGACCGGCGTGCCCTTGCCGCCGTGCTGGCGGCTATGTTCCGGGCGGCGCGGCAGAACCCTCGCGTGCCGGCCCCCCCGTGCGGCGTTGACCTGCATATTCTTGACGATGCTGGGATCAGCGCGGCCAACCGGCGCTTTCTCGGCTGCGTAGGGCCCACCAACGTGCTGTCTTTTCCCGGCGATGCCGCCATGCCGGGGGCGCTGCTGCTCTCGCTGGATACCCTGCGCCGGGAGTGCCTGCTTTATGGTCAGGAGCCTGTGGAGCATTGCCTGCGGCTGCTGGCCCACGGCATGGGGCACCTTTGCGGCCTGGACCATGGGCCGTTGATGGACGCCCTCTGCGCCGATTTTGCTGCTGCAGCCGCGGCTGCTCTGGAGGGGAAGGAAGGGATCTTTCCCCGGCGGTTCAGGGGGCTTGCCCCCTGAAAGGCCCTCCCCGCCATGCGGAGGCGGTTGTTCGCGCCGCGCTCGTTCCGGCGCTTATCAGCGCAAATAACTTGCGCCCACGCTTCCACGGCATTGCAACATTGAAATGCCGTATATTGGCCTTCCGCGACTTCAAGATGGAATTGCCGGCCGCTTGCGGTACGCCCCGCGCGTTACCATGGAGAAAAAAGTTTTTTGAAGGATGGGGGGTGTGGGGGGCAGGGAACTTTTGTGAACAAAAGTTCCCTGCCCCCCACAAAAATCTTTCTCCCTATCCCCCCTTGTCGCGCAGGGCGGCCAGGGCCTGGCAGTGGAGCTCGCGCAGGCGGCGGGCGCTTTCCGCGCCCTGGTTGCGCCAGCGTTCCGGCAGGGTTACGGGCAGCATAGCCGCAAGCTGAACCTGGGCGGCGGCGCTTACGTTGCTGCCGCTGTCCGCGTCGGCCAGCTTCCAGAAGGGCTCGGCAAGTCCGGTGCGGTGCACATGCCAGAGCAGGTCGCGGCGGGTGCCGGTGCGCAGCGTATGGAACTGGCCGGCCTTCATGTGTTCGGCGGCGGCCAGGGCTCCCGCCTTGGCGTAGAGGGCTGGCAGGCGCAGGCGGTTGGCCAGCTGGCGGGCCAGGGGCACGCCGCGTTGTTCGTGCCCGTAGTGGTGGGGGAGCAGGGTAGGATCGGTGGTGATTTTGCCCAGGTCGTGGCACAGGGCCATCCACACGGCCAGAGGGTCGCCGGCCAGTAGGTCGGCCAGGCGCAGACTGTGGCCGAAAACGCTGTTGGCGTGCCAGCGCGCCGGTCCGGCCGGGATGGCGCGGGCGGTTTCCAGCTCCGCAAACCAGGGGCAGAGGGCCTGGCCCTGGGCCAGAACGCGGAAAAAGCGGGCGGGGGCCGGGGCGGCCAGGGCTTTGCGCAGCTCGCGGGCCACACGTTCGGCCGGCAGGGCGGCCAGGGCCGTGGAGGAAAGGGCGCGCATCTGGGCGAAGGCTTCGGCGTCGATACGCCAGTGGGGCCAGAGGGCGGCGAAGCGGGCCAGGCGGAAAATGCGGGTGGGGTCGTCGGCAAAGGCCGTGGCGGCGGCCGGGCGCAGAAGGCTGTTCTGCAGGTCCTGCGCGGCCTTGGGGTGCATATGGATTTTGCCATCGCCGCCCAGGGCCAGGGCGTTGATGGTCAGGTCGCGGCGGCAAAGGTCCGTTTCCGGGCGGCCGCCTTCCAGGGGCATGCATTCCCGGCCGCGCCAGAGGCAGACGTGCACGCTGCGGCCCACCATGCGGGCGTCGGGGTGGGCGGCCAGAAAATCTTCCGCGCTGCCGGAAAAAGCGAAATCCAGTTCGGTGGGGGTGCGGCCCAGCAGCATGTCGCGCACGGCGCCGCCGACAAGGTAGAGTTGCATGAACAGAGCGTATCAGAGTCCGCAGGCAGAGGGAAGCCGTACCGCCGCGGCGGTGGGGCGGGGGCCCTGGGTCTGGCGGTTCGGTGTGGTGGGCTCCTGCCTGGACACGGCGCGGATGCTGGCGGCGCGAGGCTGGCTTGCCCCGTGGGAGAGCGTGCAGGCTGTAAGCCAGACGGCGGGGCGGGGGCAGTTGCGGCGGCAGTGGCGTTCGCCGCCGGGCAATCTGTATGCCGCGCTGCGTTTGCCGTGCGCGCCGCCTTTTGACGGCAGCGCCGCCGCGCCGGCCATGGGCGTGCTGGCGGCCAGGGCTTTGCAGACCATGGGCTGGCCCGTGCGGCTCAAGTGGCCCAATGACCTGGTGCTGGACGGCGCGGACGGGACGCCGCGCAAGGTGGCGGGTGTGCTGCTGGAGGAGCGGGGCGGCGTGCTGCTGGCCGGGATGGGGCTTAATGTGGCGTGGGCCCCGGAAACTGCGGAACTGCGGGCCGACGCGGCCCTGGAAGCCACCTGCCTTGCCGCGGCCGCGGCGGGAAGGGAAAACAAAGGCGCAAGCCGCCATATTCCCACAGCGGAGGCCCTCTGGCAACACCTTGTAATGTGCCTGTATTCGGCATATAACAGCGGCCACTCTTTTTCGGAGCAGTGGCGGGACGGATTGGAGGATATGCTGCTCTGGCGGGGCCTCATTGTGGAGCTCTGCGACGATGGACGGGTGACGCGAGGGCGTCTGGAGGGGCTGGGCGCCTCCGGCGGCGTATGCCTGGATACGGGCGGGCGCGTGGAGGAGTTTTTTTGCGGCAGCCTCCGGCGCGGGGGCTGAGCCGGAGGGGTTTTCGTCTGTGATCGCGGGTCGCTGCGGCGGCTCCGGCGCGGGGCGGCACACGGGCAGTGCGTCCGGACATGTTGTCCGGGCCGCCCACGAAAACGGCGCGGGGCGTTGTGCCTGGCGCGCCGAAGCAGACGCCAGGGCGGAGCTTTGGCGGGAAAGGGCTGAGAAAAGGCATGGCCAACAAGACATTTGCGGAAGTGCAGGAATTTTTGAAGGGTAAGGTTATCCTGGTTGCCAACCGCGGCATCCCGGCCCGGCGCATCTGCCGCTCCATTCGGGAGCGCTTTGACGCTGTGGCCGCCATGACCGCCACGGACGTGGACAAAACCGCCCCCGCCGCGGCCACGGCCCAGGAGCTGGTGCTGCTTGGACCCGAACCCCGGGCCTACCTGGATATTGACCGCATTATTGATAAGGCCAAACAGCGCGGCGTTGTGGGCATTCACCCCGGCTGGGGCTTTGCCTCCGAGGACACGCGCTTCCCGCAGCGCTGCAAAGAGGCCGGCATCACGTTTATCGGGGCCACGGCTGAGGCCATGAACCTGCTGGGCAACAAAGTGCAGGCCCGCCAGGTGGCGCGTAAGCTGGGCATCCCCGTGGTGCCCGGTTCCGACGGCGCGGTGGATGTGGATACGGCCCGCAAGCTCATCGCCGAAATCGGCCTGCCCATCATGCTTAAGGCCGAGGGCGGCGGCGGTGGCCGCGGCATCTTTGCCATCCATAAGGAATCGGAGCTGGAGGACGCCTTTTTTAAAGCCTCCACCATGGCTCAGGCTTCCTTCGGCAACCCGCGTCTGTTTGTGGAAAAGTTCCTGGCCGGCGTGCGGCACATTGAGATTCAGGTCATTGCCGATATGTACGGCAACGTGTTCGCCTTTGACGAGCGCGACTGCACCGTGCAGCGCAACCACCAGAAGCTCATCGAAATTACTCCTTCGCCCTGGTCGGGCATTACCCGCAACCTGCGGGAAAAGCTCAAGGACTACGCCCGGCGGCTGATCAAGGCCGTGGGCTACCACTCCCTGGCGACGGTGGAGTTTCTGGTGCTGCCGGACGGCACGCCGTACCTTATTGAGGTGAACACCCGCCTGCAGGTGGAGCACGGCATCACCGAATGCCGCTACGGCATCGACCTGGTGGAGGAGCAGATCGCCGTGGCCTTCGGCGCGGAGCTGCGCTACCGGGAGGAAAATCTGCGGCCTTCCTACTGCTCCATGCAGGTGCGCATCAATTGCGAGAACCCGCAGGACAACTTCGCCCCCAACTCCGGGCTTATTTCACGCTACGTCTCGCCCGGCGGCCCCGGCGTGCGGCTGGATTCCAACATCAGCGCGGGCTATGAGTTTCCGGCCAACTACGATTCCGCGGGCGCGCTGCTTATCGCCTACGCCCATGACTGGGAAAAGACCCTGGGCATCATGGACCGGGCGCTGGGCGAATACGTCATCGGCGGCATCAAGACCACCATTCCCTTTTTCCGTCAGGTCATCAAAAATCCCTTGTTCCGCCAGGGCGGGATCAACACCAACTTCATCGCCGACCACCCGGAGCTCATGATCTATACGGATCTGGCCCCGGAAGGGGAGCGGCTTTCGCGTCTGGTGGCCGAAATTTCGGCCAAGGGCTACAACCCCTATGTGCAGCTGGGCCAGTACCGCTCGGCGGATACCCCCTGTCTTGGCCCCTTTGAGCCGGTGCTGCCGCCCATCAGCAGCGCCGTGCGGCGGCAGCCTTCGCCCTACCCCCAGGGCGACCGCACGGCCACCCTGGACTATATCCGCGATTCGGGCAGCGTCCACTTCACGGACACCACGCCGCGCGACTTCACCCAATCCAATTCCGGCAACCGCTTCCGGCTGGCTGAAGACAGGCTCATCGGCCCCTATCTGGACAACGTGGGCTATTTCTCCATTGAGAACGGCGGCGGCGCGCACTTTCATGTGGCCATGATGGCCAATATGACCTATCCCTTCACCGAGGCGAAGGAGTGGAACAGTTTCGCCCCCAAGACCCTCAAGCAGCTCCTGGTACGTTCCACCAACGTGTTGGGCTATACGCCGCAGCCGCGCAACCTCATGCGCGTCACCGGCGAGATGATCTGCGACCACTATCAGGTGGTGCGCTGTTTCGACTTCCTCAACCATGTTGAAAACATGCGGCCCATCGCCGAAGTGGTCATGGACCGCAAGGACGTCATTTTTGAGCCGGCGCTTTCCATGTCCTGGGCCAAGGGCTTTGACGTCAGGCACTATCTGGGCGTTACCGAGGCCATCCTGGGCATGGTGGCGGACATTATGGGCAAGGACAAAAAGGCCGCCGCGCGCCAGATCATTCTGGGCCTCAAGGATATGGGCGGCGTCTGCCCGCCGCGCTTCATGAAGGAGCTGGTGGGCGCGCTGCGCAAAGCCTGGCCTGAGCTCGTGCTGCACTACCACCGGCATTACACGGACGGGCTGTTTGTGCCTTCCTGCGGGGCGGCCGCCAAGGCCGGGGCGCACATCATCGACGTGGGCCTGGGGTCGGCGGTGCGCGCCTACGGCCAGGGCGACGTGCTCGCCACCATGGCCTATATTGAAGACGAGCTGGGCCTGACCTGCCACCTTAACAAAAACGCCATCCGCGACGCCAACTTTGTGTGCAAGCAGATCATGCCCTACTACGACCGTTACTGCGCGCCGTACTTCCAGGGCATAGACTACGACGTCACCCGCCACGGCATGCCCGGCGGGGCCACCTCCTCTTCGCAGGAGGGGGCCATGAAGCAGGGTTATATCCACCTGCTGCCTTATATGCTCAAGTTTCTGGAAGGCACCCGGCAGATCGTGCGCTACCACGATGTGACACCGGGCTCGCAGATCACCTGGAATACGGCCTTCCTGGCTGTGACCGGGGCCTGGAAGCGCGGCGGCGAGGATGAGGTGCGCTACCTGCTGGAGGTGCTGCAGCAGGTGACCCGCCTGCCCGATGCGGAGCTTCCGGCAGAGATGCGCAAGGCGCGGCTCGCCATCTACCGCGACTGCAACGACGCCTTCCGCAACCTCCTGCTGGGCAAGTTCGGCAGGCTGCCCCTGGGCTTCCCGGCTGACTGGGTTTACCAGAGCGCCTTCGGCTCGGACTGGAAGAACGCCATCGCCAACCGCACGGAGGCCTCCCCCCTGGATGCCCTGCCCGACGTGAACCTGGCGGCGGAAGAAAAGGCCTGTACGGATATCCTCAAGCGCAGGCCCAATGCCGAGGAATTTGTGCTCTACCTCAACCACCCGGCGGACGCGCTCAAGACCATTCAGTTCCGGGCCAAGTTCGGCGATCCCAACAATCTGCCCCTGCACGTCTGGTTTGAGGGGCTCAAGGTGGGGCAGGATCTCTACTTCAACGACAGCAGCGGCAAGCCGCACCATCTGCTGCTGCTGAGCATTTCCGAGCCCGACAGCACCGGCGTATCCATCTGCCGCTATGTGCTGGACTCGGAATTCATGAGCTGCGAGGTACAGGTGCGCCAGCCCACGGGCGGCGGCGTTAAAAGCACCCTCATGGCCGACCCGGCCAATAAGTTCCATGTGCCCGCGCCGAGCAACGGCGACCTCTGGGTCATGTATGTGCACCCTGGCGACCTGGTGAAGGCCGGCGAGGAGCTCTTTAACGTCTCCATCATGAAGCAGGAAAAGGCCGTGCTGGCGCCCGTGGACGGCATTGTCAAACGGGTGCTCAAGACGGCGGACTTCAAGGAGAACAAACAGATGGTCTCCGTGCGGGAGGGCGAACTTATCGTGGAGCTGGGGCCGGTGCCGCGCATCTGCCCCAACGAAGCCTGCGGACAGCCCATCCCTATGGACAATATTGCCTTTTGCCCGTATTGCGGTTCTCGCATCGGGTAGCGCGCGTGCCGGGCGGCTGCGTCCGGCCCCGCGGCCCGCGGCTGTGCCGCGCGCGGAGCCTGCACAGCCCCTGTCCCGCCGCAGAGGGTCGCCCGTCAGAGCGACGACTGCAGCGGCGTCTTTGCGGCCTGTAGCGCCGCGGGTTGCCGCGTTGGACTGCCCGGCAAAGCGTACGCTCTGGTGGACAGTCTGGTGTTGTCACGATACAATTTCACCGGTTGATCGCTGATTCCCAACCCGGAGGAAGTCATGGCCAAATGTCCCGCCGCCAAACCCGCACAACCCAAACCCAAGACCGCCACATCCGAATCCATCCAGAAAAAGCTGGTGCTGATCGGGGCGGACATCGTACAGCTTGGGCCTGAAGCGGAGCTGCTTGTTGGTGGTAAAAACTATAATACGGCCCTCATCAGCCAGATTGAGGGCATCCAGGCTCCCCATTTTCGCGCCGTTTCGTCTCTGGCCTTCCATCGCGTACTGGATGAGACCAAGGTCAACGGCCGGGTGGTGCGCAATGTTGTGGACCGCGAGTACGGCCGCATCGACTGGAACGATCCGGAAATCAATCAGGATCCGGACTTTCTGCAGAAATTCGTCCGCCAGCTGGGCAAGCAGATCCACCAGGCCGCCGAGGCCGAAGGCGAGCAATCGCACACCAAGCTGCGCACCTTTATCAATAACGTGGTGGAAGGGTTCGCCACCTCGCCCGAAGGCATCGACCAGCTGCGCAAGCGCTCGGTTATGGTGCAGGCCGCCATCCTCTCCGTAACCCTGCCGGCCGAGGTGGACGAGGCCGTGCGCGGCGCGTACCGCGCCATCTGCAAGGAAAATGAGGACGACATGACCCCCGTGGCCGTGCGCTCCTCGGCGGCGGGCGAAGACTCCCGCAAAAAGGCTTTTGCCGGCCTGCAGGACACCTACCTGAATATGGTGGGCGAGGATAAAGTGGTGGAAGCCTATCATTGGGACTGTTCCTCCGCCTACAACCTGCGCTCCATGACCTACCGGCGGGAAGCCATCCTCGACGCCCTGGCCAAGGCCGAAGAAACGGGCGACGAATCCATCGCCGCCGCGGCCAAGGAAGAATGGGCCATTGAACATACCTCCCTTTCCGTCTGCATGATGCAGATGATCAATCCCGTTATCTCCGGCACGGCCTTTTCCGCCGATACGGCCACGGGCTGTCGGGGCACGGACCGCAAAGACCTGGTCAGCATCGACGCCAGCTACGGCCTGGGCGAGGCCGTGGTGGGCGGCAAGGTCACGCCCGACAAGCTCTACGTCTTTCAGCGCGACGACGGCGGCGAAGTGGTCATCCGGCAGATGGGCTGCAAGGACATGCGCATTGTCTACGACGAGCGCGGTGGCACCAGGGAGGAGAAGATCTCCGAGCTGGAAGCCCTGCGCTGGGCCCTTTCCCTGAGCCAGGCAGAGCGCGTGGCCGAGGGCGTGCGCGCCGTGAGCAAGGCTTACGGCGGCATCATCATGGATACGGAATTCTGCATCGACGCCAAGGACCGCCTCTGGTTCGTCCAGGCCCGGCCCGAAACCCGCTGGAACGAGGATCTGGAGCTGCACCCCAGCACCATCTTCATGCGCCGGCGTGAAGTGGACGCCAAGGCCGCGGCCGAGGCCGAAGTGCTGGTGGAAGGCAACGGCGCCTCCCGCGGGGCGGGGCAGGGCACGGTGCGCTTTTTGCGCTCCGCCCTGGAGCTGA
Organism: Desulfovibrio legallii; assembly: GCF_900102485.1. NCBI lineage: Bacteria > Pseudomonadati > Thermodesulfobacteriota > Desulfovibrionia > Desulfovibrionales > Desulfovibrionaceae > Desulfovibrio > Desulfovibrio legallii. The sequence goes on from NZ_FNBX01000006.1 coordinate 109,418, forward strand.
ACAAAATCGCCAAGGGCGACGTGCTGGCCGCCGAACGCACGGATCCGGACATGGTGCCGGGCATGCGGGTGGCTTCGGCCATCATGGCCGATGTGGGCGGCGATACGAGCCACGCGGCCATCACCTCGCGTGAGCTGGGCATCCCCGCCGTCATCGGCATCCAGCGGCTGGACGTGCTGCGCGCCCTGGACGGGGTGGAAGTGACCGTGGACGGCACGCGCGGCCGGGTGTTCCGCGGCCTTTTGCCCTTGCACCAGGTGGGCGGCGAAATGGACGTGGCCAAGCTGCCTCTCACCAAGACCAAGGTGGGCCTGGTGCTGGCCGACGTGGGCCAGGCCCTTTTTCTCTCGCGTTTGCGCAACTTCCCGCAGTTTGAAGTGGGCCTTCTGCGCGCCGAATTCATGCTGGGCAACATCGGCGTGCATCCGCAGGCTCTGGAAGCCTTTGACAAGGGCGAGCTGGAAGGCGTGGTGCAGACCAAGCTCAAAGAGCTGGAAAACCGCCTTTCCAAAGTACTGCGTGAGCAGATGGCCAACGGCCTTATCGTCTTCAATTTCAACCTGCGCGAATATGTGGGCGAGGTGACCGGGCTGGCCGCCGAGGTGGACGCTCTGGCCGACGCCGACAAAAGCCTCAGCGCCGAAGAAGTGCTTCTGCAGCACCGCAAGATGCGCGAGCTGGACCATAAAATTGACCAGCACATGGAGCTGGCCTCCCGCCGCATTGAGGTGCTCAAAACTTCGCCGGAGCTGGCCGAGCATGTGCGCATCATCATGGGCTATGACGACGAGCTGGCCCTGAGCAACCCTGCGGACCCGGAAGGCGCCAAGCGCGCCGCCGAAATCGAGGCCGCCGTGGAAGCCCATGTGCGCCGCATTGAGAACCTCCCCGCCGTGGTTCGCCTGCGGGACAACATCCAGCACCTGCGGGAAGAAGTGGGCCTGCGCACCGGCCTCAAAAAAGAAATGGACGACGTGCGCAACCTGCCGGAAAAAATCCGCAGCCTCATCAAATCGCGCGGCTTCCGTACGGGCAAGGAGCACTATGTGCAGACCCTGGCCCAAAACCTGGCCCTCTTTGCCATGGCCTTTTACGGCAAGCCCATCACCTACCGCACCACGGACTTCAAGAGCAACGAATACCGCAACCTGCTCGGCGGCAACCTCTTTGAGCATGTGGAAGACAACCCCATGCTGGGCTACCGCGGCGTCTCGCGCAATATCCACGACTGGGAAATCGAGGCCTTCAAGCTGGCGCGCGGCGTCTACGGCGGCAACAACCTGCGGCTCATGCTGCCCTTTGTGCGCACCCTGGAGGAAGCCCGCTCCATGCGCAGCTACCTGGAGCAGGTGCACAAGCTCAAAAGCGGGCAGGACGGGCTCAAGATCATCCTCATGTCTGAGCTGCCTTCCAACGCCATTCTGGCCAAGCAGTTCATTTCGGAGTTTGACGGCTTCTCCATCGGCTCCAACGACATGACCCAGATGGTTCTGGCCACGGACCGCGACAACGCCCGCTTGTCCCACATCTACGACGAGGAAGACCCCGCCGTGGTCTGGGCTATCCTGGTGAGCATCTTCACCGGCCAGAAGTACGGCAAAAAGGTAGGCTTCTGCGGTCAGGGCGTTTCCAACAGCGTCATCCTGCGCGGCCTTGTGGCCATTGCGGGCATCACCTCCGCCTCTGTGGTGCCGGATACCTACTACCAGACCGTGTTCGACATCGCCGCGGTGGAAGGGGAGAACCTTCCCGCTTCCCAACTGGGAACCTGGCTCGGCCAGCAGCACCACAAGCGTCTGGCCGACCTCATGGAGCGCAACGGCTACGGGCACATCCTCAAAAAATACAAGGAACCCCAGGATATTCAGGAATGGTACGAGGGCGAGCTGCAACGCCGCCACGAGCAGTTCCGCGAACACCTGGACACGCCCAAGGAAGACTTCTACCGCGCTGAGCTCCAGGGCTTCCGCTCCACCTTCCACAAGCCGGTCATCTACGCCACCTGGAACTGGGACGAAACTGTGCTGGACGCCCTGCACCATTCCGGCTTTGCCGACTTTGAGGCGCAGGCCAAGGCGCTGGAAATATCGCGACAGTTGAACGGATAAAAGTGTCGGAACCGTGTTGAACAAGAAAGGGAGCTTCCTGCGGGGGGCTCCCTTTCCTTGTTGGGCCGCCGTGCCCTTTTGCGCCTGCCGCCCAAGTGACCCACTGCTCCCGGTACAGCGCAGGCGGCTTTGCTTGCCCTTTGGCCGGGTTTGGGCCACAATCCCTCCTGCTTCCACCGTCGCGCACACCAACCGGAGGGCCGGGTGAAGCCTTTTTTGACCTTACAATCCGTTGAATCCGTCCTTGAGCATATCCGGTCCTTTCCTGTTCTAGAGGAAGAGGCCGTCCCGCTGGATGCGGCCCTGGGGCGCCGTCTGGCCGGGTCTTTTGCGGCCCCGGAAGCGCTGCCGGGTTTTGACCGCGCCACCGTGGACGGCTTTGCCGTGCGCGCGCGGGATGTGTTCGGCGCGCAGGAGGGCAGCCCCGCCCTGGTAGAATGCGTGGCGGACTGCCCCATGGGCGTTGTGCCGGAGGTGGTTCTGCAGGAGGGCCAGGCCGCGCGCATCCTGACTGGCGGCATGCTGCCGCAGGGCGCGGACTGCGCGGTGATGGTGGAATATTCCCGCCCGGCCGGAGGCAATCTGGTGGAATTAACCCGCAGCCAGGCCCCGGGCGACAACGTCATCCTGCGCGACGACGACGCCGCGGCCGGCGATGTGCTGCTGCAGGCCGGGCAGCGCCTGCGGCCCCAGGATCTGGGCCTGCTGGCGGCCTTCGGCGTCAGCGGGGTGGGCGTGCGGCGGCGGCCGCGCGTGGCGGTGCTTTCCACCGGGGACGAAGTTGTCCCCAGTGCGGAGACGCCCCCGCCCGGCAAGGTTCGCGACGTCAACGCCCACAGCATTGCAGCCCTCTGCCGCGAGGCCGGAGCCGACGCCCTGCGGGCCGGGCTGGTGCGGGACGACGCCCAGGCCCTGCAGGCGGCCGTGGCACGCCTGGCGCAGGAATACGATGTGGTGGCGGTTTCCGGCGGTTCTTCCGCGGGCATGCGCGACCACACGGTGGAAATTTTCGCCTCCCTGCCGCAGGCAAGCCTGCTGGTGCACGGGGCGGCCATCAGCCCCGGCAAGCCGTTTATTCTGGCCAGATCTGTTATGGCTGGCCGCGTGGTCGCTCTGGTGGGCCTGCCTGGCCACACCACCAGCGCGCTCATCTGCGCCCGCGTTTTTTTGGCCCCCCTGCTGGCCCATCTGCAGGGCGGGGCCGTGCCGGAAACGCCCGCAGCGCTCCCGGCCGTGCTGGTTCGCTCCGTAGCTTCCGCGCAGGGAAGGCGCGACTACCTGCGCGTCAGGCTGCGCGCCCTGTGCGGCGCGGAGCAGGAGCGGGCAGCCGTTGCTGGTCTGCGGCCTCGCTACGCGGCGGAACCCATCATGGGCGCTTCCGGGCTTATTTCCGGCATGGCCGCCGCGGACGGCCTGCTGGTCTGCCCGGAAAACCGGGAGGGTTACGACGCCGGCGAGCTGGTCATGGTGGAGCTTTTTCGCTGAAACACGCCCCGCGGGGCATACGCGCATGGAGAAACTGCCTTGAAGCGCACAACATATCTGACCCTTCTGCCGCCGGAAGAGGCCCGCGCCCGCTGGTTCAAAGACCTTGACGCCGCAGCCTTCACCCTGGGCGAAGAGCAGGCGCCCCTGACCAAGGCGCTGCGGCGCGTGCTCAGCCGCCCCGTGGCGGCCCTGCGGTCTTCCCCGGCTTTTCACGGGGCGGCTATGGACGGCATTGCCGTCCATGCCGAAGACACCTTCAGCGCTTCAGCCCGCAAGCCCCTGCGGCTCAAAATCGGCGCGGAAGCCCACTGGATCAATACGGGCCGCCCCCTGCCCCAGGGCTGCAACGCCGTGGTCATGATGGAGCACGTCCACCTTGAATGCGTTCAGGGGCCGCACGCGGAAGAGCAGTGGGCCGTCATCGAAAAAGCGGCCTTTCCCTGGCAGCATGTGCGCAAGATGGGCGAGGACATGGTGGCTACAGAAATCATCCTGCCGCCGGGCACCTCTCTTGGCCCTTACGACCTTGGGGCTCTGGCCGCGGGCGGGGTTCTGGATGTGCCCGTTTTTCGGCGGCCGTGGGTTTCCATTATTCCCAGCGGTTCGGAGATCGTGCCCCTGGCGGAGGCCCGCGAAGAGGACCTGCGCGCGGGACGGGCGCTGCCGGAATTCAACTCGTTGATTTTTTCCGCCATGATAGCCGAAGCCGGGGGCGAAGCTGCCGTTCTGCCTGTGGTTCCGGATGAGCCCGCCGCCATCCGGGACGCCGTGGCCGCGGCCCTGGAAACGGCGGATCTGGTCATCCTCAATGCCGGTTCTTCGGCGGGCAGCCACGATTTTACGGCGCATGTGCTGGAGGGCATGGGCACGGTGACGGCCCATGGCGTTGCCGTCATGCCGGGCAAGCCCACGGTGCTGGCCGTGGCGGGCGGTAAACCCGTGATCGGCGTGCCGGGGTATCCGGTTTCCGCGGGCATTGCTATGGAAGAGTTTGTGCTGCCCCTGCTCGCCCTGTGGCAGCGGCGTTGCCCTCCTGAGCGGGAAAAGATCCGCGCCGTGCCCTGCAACCCCCTGCCTTCCCGGCCTGGCATGGAAGAGCGGCTGCGGGTCAAGCTGGGCTGCGTGGGGGATACGGTGGTGGCCGTGCCCCTGGCGCGCGGCGCGGGCGCTGTTACCAGCCTCAGCCGTGCGGACGGCATTGTCCGCATCCCCCGCGACAGCGAAGGCTGCAACGCCGGGGAGCCCGTGGAGGTGGAGCTGCTGCGGCCGCACGCTGCCCTGGCCGGGGCGCTGCTGGCCATAGGCAGCCACGACAACACGCTGGACCTGCTGGACAGCCTGCTGCGCAAAGCGCACCCGCAGTTCCGGCTGACGTCCGCCCATGTGGGTTCGCTGGGCGGCCTCATGGCCCTGAAGCGCGGCCAGTGCCACCTGGCGGGCAGCCACCTGCTGGACCCGGCCAGCGGCGTGTACAACCGCAAAGCTATTGAAGACAACCTGGACGAACCGGTAGTGCTGCTGCGGCTTGTGGACAGGGAGCAGGGCCTTCTCACCGCGCCCGGCAACCCGCTGGGCATTGCGGGTATAGAAGATCTGGCCCGTCCGGGGGTGCGCTTCGTTAACCGGCAGCGCGGCAGCGGCACCCGCGTGCTGCTCGACTACCGACTGGAGCGCCTGGGCCTGGCGCCGGGCAGAATTTCCGGATACTGCGACGAGGAGTATACCCACATGAATGTGGCCGCGGCCGTGCTTTCGGGCCGGGCGGACGCCGGTCTGGCCGTGCGGGCCGCCGCCAACGCCCTGGGCCTGCCCTTTATCCCGGTGGGGGTGGAAGAATACGATCTGGTCATTCCCCGCCGTTTTTTTGCGGGGGACGCAGTGCAGGCCCTGCTGGAGGTCATTCGCGGCGCGGCCTTCCGGCAGGCAGTGGAGCGCATGGGCGGCTACGGTACGGAAAAGACCGGGCAGATTGTTTGGGAGTATGCGGGAAAGCGGGCCGGGCTAAGCTGAATCGGGCCAGGCAAAGGGCTCCAGCTCAGGCACGCTCAGGTCCAGATGAAAGAGGGGAGAATCCGCGCTGTGTTCCAGCAGGGCCCGCAGCGCTAGCCGGACCATGAGACAGGCCACGGCGGCCGGGGCCAGAGCGCTTACCCCTTCGCGCCGGGCCTGCTCGCGTTGACGGGGGCTTTGCCCTTCAGGATAGAGCTGCGCAAGGCGGGCTTCCGGCCCGGCGTTGGCGTAGCAGAAGCCTTCGTCCCGCAGCACGGAACCGTGGATAAACGGCACGCCCGCGGCCAGAGCGGCTTTTTCCAGGGCCGTCTTGGCGGCGATGTCGTCCAGGCAGTCCAGGGCCAGATCCATGCCCGCCACCAGGCCGGGCAGGCTTGTGGCGTCGGCCCGCAGCTGCAGGGCCTCCACATCCATGTGGGACGCCATGTCCCGCAGGGCCTCGCGCGCCGTCAGCGCCTTGGAAAGCCCCAACGCGCGTTCGCCGCAGAAGCGCTGGCGGTTGAGGTTGCTTTCCTCAAACACGTCGTCGTCCACCAGGCGCAGGCCGCCCAGGCCGGTGCGGGCCAGCAGCTCCGCCACATGCCCGCCCAGGCCGCCGCAGCCCAGCACCAGAACCCGGCTGTGCAGCAGGCGCGCCATCTGGGCGGCGGAAAACAGCCCGAAATTGCGGCGGAAGCGTTCCGGCCAGACGTTTGCGCCCAGCAGGCTGACCATGGCCGCGCGGAGGGGCAGGGCGTTGTGCGCGGCCCACAGGCGGATACCGTCAAGACTGACGAAAAGTGTTTCCGCTGCGCCTGCGGGGGCCGCTGCGCCGCGCGGGCCTTCCGCCACCGGGCAGGCCGCGCGGATGTGGGGGCCGAAAAAGGCCCGCAGCTCCGGAAGGGTCATGGTCAACGGGCTAGCCTCCCCCGACAGCCGGGAAATAGGCAACACGGTCACCGTCGCGCATGGGATCGTCCACCTTGTGCTGACGCCCGTTGACCATGACGATTTTGATGTCTTGCAGCGGCAGGCCCAGATGCTGCGCCAGCTGCGCTACGGTGCTGCCTTCCGGCATGCTGACATGCAGCCCGGTTTCCGGCGCATAGTCCGGCACATAATCGCGCAGGGTTGTGCTCAGCTTTACGGTTAAGTGCATAAGGCGCTCCTGTTGTTGGGCGACCGTATCCATACTGCCCGCGCGGGTTCTGGGCCGTCAAGCGGCATCTTTCTTCCGCCGCAACACAAAATATGCCGGGCCGTCCAGCACGGTACGGGGCGGCCCGGCGAACAAAGGCGCTATCGCTCCTTATAGCAGATTCACTTTGAGAATCTGCATTCTCAAAGTTTGCGGCACGCTCATTTTGGCGCTTAACGGCGCAAATAAATTGCGCTTACGCCTCCACAGCGGGCGTCTGCTCACGCAGCCGCCAGGGCATTTCAACTTTGAAATGGCTTAATCCAGTTAAACACCGTTTTGAGCTCTTCGTGGGTGATGTCAAAGGTGGTGTTGTGCGGGGGCAGCTTCTCGTCCATAAAGAATTCGGGCAGGATGTCCGCCGCCTGGGTGATGCCCGCGCGGCGGTTGAAGTCGATTTCTGTGGAGAGCACGCGCTGACCCAGGGTGACCACATCCTCCCCGGTGAGCCGCCAGTCGAACTTGGCGTTAAGCATGTCCACCACGGCGGGCAGGGCGTCCGGCACGTCCAGAATGGCAAAAGCCGTGAACAGGCAGAGGCCCACGGAATCCACGGAGGCGGTGGCCACCTGCAGATTGCGTGAAAGCTCAATCTGCCCTTCCTTTTTGAGGGGATCGACCGTGCCGCCGCTGTTGAGGATATTGGAAGTGACCGCATAACCCGCCGTGTGGTCCGCGCCCATGGGCGTGGTGGCGTAGGTGACGCCCTGGCCCTTGACCGCGCGCGGGTCATAGGCGGGCAGGCTCTGCCCCTTAACCACGGGCACGCGCCGTACGCCGAAGACGCGCCCGGTAGTGGCCGCGCCGCAGCCGATAACGCGGCCCAATGGGGTGCCCTCGCTGATGCCGTTCATGGCATCCAGCACGGCCTTGGCGTCGCCGTAGGGGATGCCCCCCCCGGCCATGGCCACGCCCACGGCCACGCCCACGTCAATGGTGTCCAGGCCGATGTCGTCGCACATGTAGTCATAGCGGGAAATGGCGTCCAGATCGGCAATGCCGGAATGGGGGCCGAAGCACCACAGAGTTTCGTATTCCGGCCATTTGCTTTGGAATTTTCCTTTTTTGTCCGGCAGAATGCCGCTGCAGCGGATCATGCAGCCGCTCATGCAGCCGTGGGCCACCACGCCTTCGCCGCCGCGCTCTTTGGTAATTTTGTTCATATATTCGCCGGAAACGGCCTCGTGCTTGTCAAACTGCCCCACCGTAAAGTTGGCCGTGGGCAGGCCCCCGGCCTCGTGCAGGATATTGACCAGCACGGCGGTGCCGTATTCCGCCAGACCTTTGCTGGTAATGGGGTGCTCCGCCAGGGCTTTGGCAAAGCGTTTGGAGGCCTCGCGAAAAGCTTTGGCGTCGGCAAGGGGCTGGCTTTTGCCGCCCTCTGGGTTCACGATGATGGCCTTGAGGCCCTTGGAGCCCATAACCGCGCCCACGCCGCCGCGTCCTGCATGGCGCATGGGGCGCAGCTCCCGGTCGGTGCAGGCGATGGAGGCCGCCGTCAGCCTGAATTCGCCCGCGCGGCCGATGGTGATGTAGCTGCATTCCTTGCCGTGCTTTTCCACCAGCTTTTCCACAGCGGCAAAGTTGTTCAGGCCGGCAACCTCGGCCGGAATGAGCCTGGCGCGGTCCTTGCCCACCTCCAGCTGCCACCAGGAGCCTTCCTCGGCCATGTTTTCCACAATAACGGCCAGAATGCCCAGGCGCGCCAGATGGCCGCCGGGCTGCCCGCCGGCGTTGGATTCCTTGATGCCCTCGGTAAGGGGGCTTTTACAGCCGACGGAAAGGCGGTTGGTGTTAGGGCTGTTGGTAGCGCCCAGCAGGCCGGGCGCAAAGACCAGCTTGTTGTGCGGGCCAATGGGGGTGCAGGTGGGCGGTACCTCGCGCGCGACAATGGTGGATGTCAGCGCGCGGCCGCCAAGGCCGGCATATTCCTGGGGAATTTCTTCAAAAGCACAGGTCTTGGTCGCCATATTGACGCGCAGAAAACGGAACATGGAGCCTCCTTGCCAGGCCGCATAGGGTACGCCTGTACGTGTTTTCCCTTCTGTACCCTGTGGGGAAAAAGGAGCGCAACTCCGCACAAAAATTGTCTCGCTTTTCTGTTGCAGACGGCAAAGGATTGGAAAAAAGAGGGCTGTTTTGCAAAAACTTGTTCTATTCCAGATGGGTAGGGTAGCTTTGTGCTGTGGGGCTGCAGCGATGGTATTGCCTGGTCGTTCAGTCAGTCTCGTCCCAGGCGGTCCCAAGGCGTATTTCCCGCGCCTCCAGGGCACGCAGCAGGGCCGCGTCGTGGGTGGCGCAGACCACCGTGACGCCCTGGGCCGCACAGCTTGCCACGGCCGCCGCCATGGCCCGCGCGCTGGCCGCGTCCACATTGGATGTGGGCTCGTCCAGTAGCAGCACCTTGGGCCGCAGGGCCAGGCGGGCGGCCAGGGCCACGCGCTGGCGTTCGCCGCCGGAAAGCTCGTGCGGGCCGCGCCCGGCAAGGGCCCAGGGGTCTGCAAAGCCTGCCGCCCGCATGCACTGCGCGTAGATCTGCCGCAGGTTCCCTGTCTGGCGGCGCAGCCGCAGGCCCAGCAGTACGTTGGAGAGAACGCTCATTCGCAGCAGATACGGTTCCTGCAGCAGAAGAGTGACTTCCTTTCGCCCGGCCGCGCCGCCGTGGTAGCGCAGGGTTCCGGCCACGGGGCGCTCCAGAAAGGCCAGCAGGCGCAGGAGCGTGGATTTGCCGCAACCGTTGGGGCCGGTGAGGGCCGTCACCGCGCCCTGCGGAATGGCCAGCCGCGGCAGACGCAGCGCCTCGCGGCCTTCATAGCGCTGCACAAGGTCGCGTCCTTCATAGATTGCGGCTGTCATACGCGGCTCCTGCGGCGGAAAAAGGCGAGCGTCAGGTTAACGAAAAAAGCCATGAGCAGCAGCACCAGCCCCAGGGCAATGCCCTGGGCAAAATCCCCCTTGCTTGTTTCCAGCGCAATGGCCGTGGTCATGGTGCGGGTGGCATAGCGGATGTTGCCCCCCAGCATCATGGCCACGCCCACTTCGGTGATGACGCGGCCGAAGGCGGTAATGCAGACCATGCCCACGGCGTAGCGGCATTCCCAGAGGGAGCAGAGGGCCAGCTGGCGGCCATCGGCCCCCAGGGTCAGGAGGGTCTCGCGGCAGCGCGGGTCCAGATCCTCCACGGCCTGCGCCGTCCAGGAAACCACAATGGGCAGGGCCAGCACGGCCTGACCTATGGCCATGCCCCGCAGGGTGAACAGCAGGCCGTAAGCGCCCAAGGGGCCGCGCGCGGTAATAAGGGTATAGATCAGCAGACCGATGAGCACCGTGGGAAAGGCCAGCAGGGTATCGGAAGCAAGCCGCAGCGCACGTCGGCCCGGAAAGGCGCAGTAGCCCAGCAGAAAGCCCAGGGGCAGCCCCAGCAGCAAGGCCGCCGCCATGGCCAGACAGGTGGAGGCCAGTGTGGCCTCAATGGCCGAAAAAGTGGCCGCGTCCATCCGCGTCAGCAGGTGCAGGGCGCTCTGAAAGCCGTTGATAAGGTAGTCCATAGTGGCCGCCGGTGCTTTCTGAGGGAGTTCGGAATGCAGACAGGGCCTGGCCCCCGCGCCTTCGGCCCTGTCTGTTCCGCACTGTGCGGCTTTATTGGCCTGCGTTGGGGAAGAAGAGCTGCTTGCCCTTCAATTTGTAGGCGGCGATTTTTTGCTGGGTGGACGGTGCTGCCCACCAATCTTCAAATTTTTTGGCCAGATCTTTTCTGACCTTGGGGCATTGGGCGGGGTTGACGGTTATCACGCTGTACTGGTTGAAGAGGGCCTTATCGCCTTCCACCACAATGGTCAGGGGGTTTGTGTCGCCTGTCCTTTCAGCGAAGGAAATCCACGTCCCGCGGTCCGTAAGGGCGTAGGCGCGCCTTTCTGCAGCCATGTTCAGTGTGGCCATCATGCCCTGCCCGGCGGAGATGTAGTGGGGCTCCGCATCAGGGGCAAGATTGCACTGTTGCCAAAGCCTTTGCTCGGCCTTGTGCGTGCCGGACTGGTCGCCGCGGCTTACAAAATTTGCCTTGGCGGCAAAGATGCGCTGGAGCGCCGCGTCAGCGGAGCGGCCTTTAACGTCCGCCGGATCGGCAAGGGGGCCCACGATGATAAAGTCGTTGTACATGACCTGCCGCCGGTCAATGCCGTGGCCTGCCGCAACAAAGGCCTTTTCTGCCGCGGGGGCGTGCACCAGCAGCACGTCGGCGTCGCAGTTTTTGGCTATTTCCAGGGCCTTGCCGGTGCCCACGGCCACCCATTTAAGGTCGATGCCGGTTTCCTTTCTGAAGTCTGGTTCAAGGTATTCCAGCAGGCCGGAATCCTGGGTGCTGGTGGTAGTGGCCATCATGAGGCTTTCCGCGGCCTGGGCCGCCGGGGCGAAGGTCAGAACCACGGCGGCGCAGACTGCGGCGCTGAAGCGTGCCGGAGAGAACATGCGTGCGACTCCTGTTGTAAGGGCAAGTTTGCCTGTAGAGCGTTGTGCGCGACAATGTTCACGGTATCATGAAAAAGCGGGATAGAAAAGCCAGGCGGGGGCTGTCCGTCGGCACGGCTTGCTGCGGGGTGGGGCTAACCCTTGCGGGGCAGGGCGGCGGTTCAGTCGTCCAGAAGGCGGACAGCGGCGGAGGAGAAGTAGGCGCAGACCTTGCCGCCCTCGCGCAGCCGCGCCTGGGTAAGAGCGGCGGTTTCCAGCGTGGCGCGCAAGGTGGTGCCGTCCGCAAGGCCGATGCAGGCAAAACTTTCCACCAGGTCGGAATGCAGGCTTTCCACCACGCCTTTGAGGCAGTTGGCAAGGCTCAGGGGGGTTCTTTCCGGGGTGAGGGCGATGCGTTCCGGATCGACGCGGGCGCTCAGAACCTGGTTTTCGTGCACTTCCAGAAGTGCCGCCTCTTCCGGGGTGCAGGCGGCAAGCAGACGCAGATCGGAAAAAGTGGTGATCTCCACCTGCACCTTGCGCATGCCGACGGCCATACGGCTGACAATGCCCCAGAAGAGGTTGGCGCCATCGTCCGCCTCGCCGCCGCAGGCGGCGTTCCGGCGTTGGGCCTGGGCGCTCAGAACCTGTCGGGCCGCGCCGCCGGAAAAATTCAGAAAGGCCAGCAGCTGCTCCGCGTCCTGCTGTCCCAGAAATTTGAGCACCAGCGGCATGGGCACGTGCAGCTCCAGCAGCTCAAGGCCACGGGAATAGCGGATGGCGCGCGGGCCTACGGCATTGGCCGGCAGGCCCATGCGGCTGCCCACCGCATAAAGTTTTTTGCGCAAAAAGCTCTGGTCCAGCTGCAAAAAATCCGGCTCGGCCGCCTGGGGCAGGCTGAGGATGCGCCGGATGTTGCGCATGGCGCTCACCGGCAGCAGGATTTCCCTGGCGTTGGAGCCCGGCACGCGGAGCACGCCCGTAATGGTGTCAATGGCGGCGCGGGGAACAATCTGCAGCGCTTCGCCCAGGCGGAGGCCGCCGTAGCGCATGAGCAGAAAGGCCAAGTGCAGCCGTGCCCGCAGGAGCTTCTGGGTGCGGGTGACGGCCTCGGCCTCCCACTGTTCCCAGCACAGGGTCAGGCCTTCAAGCTCTTGGCGTGTAAGATGGCGTTGCATGGTGCGATGGCGTCCGGCGCAAGGAGCGGCTGTGGGCCGCGGATTTTTCAGGTCGGCGCGCCCGCGGCGGGAGTGCGGCGGCGGCGCGCCGCGCGGGCAGCCGGAGCGCAAGGGGTCAGTCCGCGGCCGTTTCCGGGGCGTCCACAGCGGCGTCCATATCCACCGTGGGGCCGATGCCGCCGGCGGCAAAGGCCGTGAGCAGCCGGTTGGTCATTTCCTGGTCGTAGCGGGCGTCGCCGGCCAGCTCTTTGGCGGCGGCCAGGATGTCCTTGCTCTGGCCGTAGGGGCGGTCGCAGATCATGGCGGAAAAGGAATCCGCAATGGCCGTGATGCGGCCCACCCGGCTGATCTGCGCGCCCTTGAGGTGTTGCGGATAGCCGGAGCCGTCCAGGCGTTCGTGGTGCTCAAAGCAGGCCCGCACCAGCTCCTCGAAGGCTACGTCCATCTTCTGCATGAGTTTGATGCCCACCAGGGGGTGCGGCAGAATTTTTTCCCGTTCCTCCGTCTTGAGGGGGCCGGATTTGTTGGTCAGGAAGGCGGGCACCTTGAGCATGCCCACATCGTGCAGCAAGAAGGCAAGGGCCATGCGGTCCAGGTCGCGGCGGCGGATTTCGCCCGTGCCTTGCAGCCACAGCCAGAGGCCCACAATCATGGTGTTGATGGCGTGGCGCGGCTGGGAATATTTGCGGAACAGCCGCCGCATAAAGATAGTGCAGCGGTGGCGGTCGTTCCAGAGGTATTCCGTTACCACCATGACGTCGCGGTACAGAGGCTCAAAGACCAGCTTGACCGGCTGTTCCGCAAATTGCCCGTAGCGCAGGAGCAGAGCGCGGATGCAGATGTCGGCGATTTCCGCTTCCTTGAGGTTCTGATCCTGCAGCACCAGGTCCAGCTGCTTGACGATATGGCGCGAGTAGATGGGGTGGTCGGAGCGGGAAACAAAAAGATTGCCCTCGGCGCAGAGGGCGGCCACCTCGTCCACCTGCTCGTTGCTGAGCCGCACGCCCTTTTTGCAGTAGGGGGCCAGCACGCTGATGTCCTCGCGAAAGCTGAACAGATCTACCGGCGGACGGTATTTGGGAAAGCTGGAGAGGATTTCTCCACTAATCTGGTAGTATTCCTCATTGATGTTCTGAGGGATGGGCCGGCTTTCCCTAATATTCTGGGCCATAGGTTATTTCCAGTAGATTTTCACGAGGTTGGTGCCGCGCGGCGTGGCTGAAGAGCCCTTGACCTGCCCGGCGGTGATCACGGCGCAATCGTTGGGGGCGAATTCCGGGCTGTTGTGGATGAAGTTCTCCGCCCGGATCAGGTGGCTGGGTTCTTCTTCAGGGTTTTCCACAAAAACGGGTTCCACGCCCCAGACAAAGTTGAGGGCCTTGACCGTAACCGGGTCCGGGGTCAGGGCGTAGATGGGCTGCGAGGGGCGCCTGGCCGAAACCTGCCGGGCTGAGCTGCCTGAAAGGCTGTGGGAAACCAGAGCCCTGGCCCCGGCCTTGTCTGCCAGCAGGCAGGCGGAATAGGCCAGAAATTCCGGAATGCCCTTGTCCGCGTCCGGTTCCTCCAGCTTGCGGTTGAGCAGCAGCAGGCTTTCGGCCTCGTCGGTAATGCGGCGCATGTAACGCACGGTCTCCACCGGAAAGTTGCCCATGGCCGTTTCTTCCGAAAGCATGACGCAGTCCGCGCCGTCCAGCACGGCATTGGCCACGTCTGTGGTTTCCGCGCGGGTGGGGGCGGGGCTGTTGACCATGGAAAGCAGCATCTGCGTGGCCACGATGACGGGCTTGGAGGCCTTGTTGCAGGCGCTGATGATGCGCTTTTGCAGGGCCGGCAGGTGGGGCAGGGGGCACTCCACCCCCAGGTCGCCGCGCGCCACCATAACCACGTCCGTTTCGTGCAGAATGGCGTCCAGGTTGTCCACGGCGCTCTGGCGCTCCAGCTTGACCACCACGGGAATGCTCTTGCCCGCGGCGGCGATGAGCTCCTTGGCCTCCCGCACGTCGTCAGCGGTCTGCACATAGGAAACGGCCACGGCGTCCACGCCCAGCTTGAGGCCGTCGGCCAGGTCTTTTTTGTCCTTTTCCGTCAGGGCGCGTACCTTGGTGGCCTTGCCGGGCAGTGCCAGCCCCTTGCGGGAGGTCACAAGCCCGGCATTTTCCGCTTCCAGGGTCACCAGCCCGTCCGCGCGCCGTTCCTGCACCACAAACTGCAGGCCCCCGTCGGCCAGCACCATGCGGTCACCGGGCACCAGGCTTTCAAGGATGACGTCGTGGTCAAAAGGCAGGTAAGGGGCGTCGGCCACGCGCCGGTCCGTGGGGCCCAGCACAAGGCGCATGCCCTTGCTCACGCTGATGGTTTTTTCCGGCAGAACGCCCAGGCGGATCTTGGGGCCGGAAAGGTCCTGCATGATGGTGATGGGCCGCCCCAGGGCGCGCTCCACCTCGCGGATGCGGTCAATGATGGCGACAAAATCCGCTGCGCCGCCGTGGGAAAAATTGAGGCGGAATACGCTGACGCCGGCCTCGGCCAGGGCCAGCAGCTTCTCGCTGCTGTTGGAGGCGGGACCGATGGTGGCGACGATTTTGGTTTTCATGCGGTATTCCCCAATGCCGATCGCTCTCCCGACCCCGTTTGCCTTTGCCGCTGCTGCGTGGCCCGGCTCGGCTGCGGGGCTCCCAGGGCGGGGCGTCGCAAGGACAGCGCGGGGCGGGCGATGGTGCTCTTGTGGTTAAAGGCCGCAGGGGCGCGGGGCCCCTGGTGATTCCCGTTGTTGCGCAGTGCATCCGGATTACAGAACTCTCCCCGCTTTTCCCTTCATTGTCAAGGTATTTGGCCCGGCGGCCAAGGGTTTCCGGCGCTGCGGCCAGGCCCGCTTGACACCCCCGGCCCCTTGGGGCATAAGTGGGAAAAAGTGGTAAAAAGTAGTAAAAAAGTGGTAAGACGGTGCAAAAGATCTTCAGCAAAAGCCTTTCCCGCAGCCTGGACCCCAAGGGCCGGCTTATGCTCCCGCCGGAGTACCGGGAGGGGCTTTGCGCCGCGAGTGAGAACGGGGCCTTCTGGCTTACCGCTTTTTATGGCCGCCTGGTGGCCTATCTTCCGGAAGACTGGGGGGCCGTCACCACGCAATTGTGCCGCATAGCCCTGCCTTCGCCCCGCCTGGCCCATTTTAAAACCAAGGTCATGGGCCTGGCGCAGGAGCTGATCCCGGACGCGCAGGGCAGGGTGCGCATACCCCAGGCGCTCATCCGCGAAGCCGACCTTAAAAAGGACGTCATGCTGGTGGGCATGTTCAACAAATTTGAAATTTGGGACCAGAGCCGATTCGACGCCCTGAGCATTGAGGATGTTTCCGCGGAGCTGGCCGCCAGCGGGCTGGACATCAGCCTGTAAACGCGGGCCGCGGCGCTTCCTGCGTCTCGCCGAACCAGGGCAAGGCCCGCGCTTTCGCCTACAGGATATGGTCATGCAGCAGCTTACGTCGTCAGAGCAAGGCCCGGCCCGGCATGTGCCGGTGCTGCCCGCCCAGGTGCTGGAGGCTTTGGCCCCGCGCCCCGGCGGGCGCTACCTGGACGGCACGCTGGGCCTGGGCGGCCACGCCGCCGCCGTGCTTGCGGCGGCCCCCGGCGCGGAGCTCTGCGGTCTGGACCGGGATGCGGAAGCCCTGGAGCTGGCCCGGGAGCGGCTTGCGCCCTTTGGCAGCCGGGCGCACTTTTTTCACTGCCGCTACAGCGAATTTGCCCAGGCCCTGGACGAACTGGGCTGGGACCGGGTGGACGGCGCGCTGCTGGACATCGGGGTCTCGTCCCTGCAACTGGACGAGGCGGAGCGGGGATTCAGCTTCCACAGCGACGGCCCCCTGGACATGCGCATGGATCCGCAGCCCGGTCTGCCTTCGGCCTGGCACTGGGTCAACCGGGAGAGCTTCGCCCGACTTAAGGAATGCATCGCCACCCTGGGGGAGGAACCCCAGGCCGGGCGCATTGCCCGCGTCATTGTGGAGGCCAGGCAAAAGGCCAGCATTGACACCACCGGCGAGCTGGCCGCCCTGGTGGAAAAGGCCTATCCCGCCGCCTGGCGGGCCAGGGCCCGGCGGCACCCGGCCACACGCACTTTTCAGGCCCTGCGCATGGCCGTCAACGACGAACTGGGCGAGCTGCGCCGGTTTCTGGACGCCATTCTGGGCAGGCTTGCTCTGGGCGGCAGGCTGGCCGTCATTACCTTCCACTCCCTGGAAGACCGCATGGTCAAGCAGGCCATGCGCCACTGGGCCGAAGGCTGCCGTTGCCCCCGGCATGTGCCCGTTTGCGTTTGCCATCATGTGCCTGAAGTGCGCCTGCTGCACAAAAAGCCCCTTCAGGCCGATGCGGAAGAACTGGCGCGCAATCCCAGGGCCAGCAGCGCCAAACTGCGGGCCGTGGAAAAGATCGCCGAGGCCGTGTCATGAGGCGCGGGGCCGTCACGCGGCAGTCCGGCGGCAGGGGCTGGCTGCTGGCCCTGGTCCTGGGCCTGCTGTCCTGCATGGTCATGGGGCTTGTGCTGGTGTGGAGCAACATAGAACGGATGGACACCACTTACTTCATCAATATTTCGCAGAATACTCTGCGCGAACGCGAGGCCCTGCGGGCCAAGCTGGAAGTGGAGCGGGAGCGCCTGCTCTCGCCTTACGAGCTGCGCCGCCGCGCTGAGGAATACGGCATGCATGAGCCCAAGCCGGGGCAGATCCGGCGGCTGGAGCTGCGCTGAAGGCCCGGTTTCCGGGCGGATGTGGGTGCATTTTTTACGGCGCTTGCCCGGCGTCATATCAGGAACCGCCATGTTCAGACTCAAATCCCGCAAAAACAACAGGTCAGGCGCCGCCCCCCGGCAGAGGGCCGCCCCCAGTCCCAACCGCCACGTCGCTTCCGGGCGCGAAGGCGCGTCCTGGGTGCGCTCGGTGGACTGGGGCCGGGCGCGCATCCGCCTGGTGGTGGGCGTGTTCTGCCTGCTGTGGGTGGGGTTGTGGGGCCGGGCCTGGTACCTGCAGATGATTGAAGGGCCGCGCCTGGCGGAGCGCGCCCGGCGGCAGCACATGGCTACAGAGCTGGTTACGGGCCGCCGGGGCATGATCCTCGACCGCAACGGGCAGGTGTTGGCCCGCAGCGTGGAGGCCCGTTCCGTCTACGCCCGGCCGCAGGACATTGAGGATTTTCAGGCTATGGCCCTGAAGCTGGGGCCCATCCTGGGGCAGGATCCGCAAAAACTTTACGCGGAGCTTTCCCAGACCAAACGCCGTTTTGTCTGGCTGCGCCGCAAGGTGGACGACTACACCGCCGAGGCCGTGCGCAAGGCCAATATCCCCGGCATCGGCCTGAGCAAGGAATACGACCGCATCTACCCCTTCAAGCATATGGCCGGGCAGCTTCTGGGCTTTGTGGGCCTGGACGACAAGGGGCTTGAAGGCATTGAGCGCACCCTGGACGACCGCCTGGGCTGCGTGCCCACCCGCCAGATCGTGCAGCGCGACGCCATGGGCCGCCGTTTTTACCTCCATGAGGAAGGCCAGAGCGAACCCGTGGGCCAGGACGTTACCCTGACCATCGACGTGCAGATGCAGTTTATTGTGGAGGAAGCCATAGCCCGCGCCGTGCGCGACTTCGACGCCCGCTGGGGCGGCGCGCTGGTGGTGGACGTGCCTTCCGGCGAGATCATGGCCTGGGCCCAGTATCCCTTCTTCAATCCTAACACCTATAAAGAATCAAGCCCGCTCATCTACCGCAACCGCCTGGCGGCGGACGCGCTGGAACCGGGATCCACCTTCAAGCCTTTTGTCATGGCCGCCGCCCTGCAGGAGCACAAGGTCACGCCCGGCACCCTCATTGACTGCGAGGGCGGCAAATGGGTGAACAAAAATTTCACCATCCGGGACACCTCGCGCCAGGGCATCCTTCCCGCCACCAAGGTGCTGCGCTATTCCTCCAACATCGGCATGGCCAAGATCGGTCTTTCGTTGGGCGCGCCCACGTTTTACAAATACCTGCACGCCCTGGGCTTCGGGCAGCACACCGGCGTGCCCGTGGCCGACAGCCGGGGCATTCTGCGCCAGCCGCGCGACTGGAGCGAGGTGGACGTGCTGGCCACCTCCTTCGGGCAGAGCATTTCCGTCACCGGCCTCCAAATGATGCAGGCCTATCTTACCCTGCTCAACAACGGCGTGTTCAAGCCTTTGCGCCTCACCCGCGACGACGGCGCGGTGGTGGAAGCCCACAAGCGCGTCTACACGGAAACCGCAGTGCGCCAGGTCATGCACATGATGCGCGACGTGGTGGAGGAAAAGGACGGCACCGGCAAACGCGCCCGCGTGGACGGCCTTCTGGTGGCGGGCAAAACCGGCACGGCGCAGAAGGCCGACCACCGCTCCGGCACTTACGGCAGCAAGCGGCTGGCCTCCTTTGTGGGCTTCTTCCCCGCGGACAAGCCCCGCTATCTTATTCTGGTCATGGTGGACGAGCCCACCCGCAACCAGTACGGCGGCGTGGTGGCCGCCCCGGTGTTTAAGGAAATTGCCTCGCGCACCGTGACCTATACGGGCATGCTGGCCGCAGGCGCAGCAAACGAGGAAGCCGACAAAGGCCGCCCGGCTGCAGGCAAAAGCAGCGGGCGCAGCCTCAAATTGGCCGGGCTGGAGATGCCCTTCAGCCGCGACGCGCGCAAGAGCGCGCCTGTGCGGCCGGAAGCGGGCATGCGCCTGCCGGGGCATCTGGCCAAGGCCGGCAGCCGCGTGCCGGACGTCATGGGCAAGACTGTGCGCAATGCCGTGGAGCTGTTCGCCCGCGCGGGCGTCGTGCCGGAGCTCAAGGGCAGCGGTAGCCGCGTGGTCAGGCAAAGCCCCCCGCCGGGCACGGCCTGGCCCGAAGACGACCGGGGCGCGGAATACGTCCTCTGGCTTTCGGAACGGTAGCGGAACAGATTTTCAGCCTTCCTGACGGCGCGGCAGCGCGCGGTTGTGGGCCACAAGGGGCCGCGTCCGTCAGGCAGTTATCGCCCGCAAAGGGCGCAGGCGCGGGGACCGGCGGCGGTCCGCAAGGGAGAAAACAGGGTATGGAACGGGATTTTGCGGCCTTGCTGGAACAGTGCCGGCGCGGCGGGGTGGAGGTGCGCTCCGATTCGCGCCAGGTCGGGCCTGGCGACGTGTTTGTGGCTGTGCCCGGCGCGAGCGAGGACGGCGCGCGTTTTATTCCCGCGGCCGCGGCTGCGGGCGCGGCCTGGGTGGTCTGCCGGCCCGAAGCGGCGGCCGCCGTGCCCCAGGGCTGCACGGCCGTGCAGCACACTGACCCGCGCCAGGCCCTCTGGCGGCTGGCGCAGGCCCGCTGGCATACGGACGCTCTGCCCCTCAGGATCATTGGGGTTACCGGCACCAACGGCAAAACCACCTGCGCCTACCTGCTGGAGCGGCTGTTCAGCGAAACCGGACACAAGGTGGGCGTTCTGGGCACGGTAAACTACCGCTGGCCCGGCCATGCGGAGCCGGCACCGCTGACCACGCCCGATCCCCTGCATGTGCACGCCATGCTGGCGCAGATGGCCGCCGCCGGGGCGGATGTGGCCGTGATGGAGGCCTCCTCCCACGCCATAGAGCAGCAGCGCGTGGATGGCATACCCTTTGCCGGGGCCATATTTACCAATCTGACCCAGGACCATCTGGACTACCACAAGGATATGGAGAGCTACTTCAAGGCCAAAGCCCGCCTTTTTCTGGAGCTGCCCAGGGCGGACAAGGCCATGGCCGTCAACGCCGACGACCCCTGGGGCCGTCGCCTGCTGGAGCTTTGCCCCGGCGCGCTCTCCTTCGGGCTGCAGAAGGGCGGGCCCCAGCGCCGCCACCTGTGGGGCGACCTCATTTCCGCAGGCCCTGAGGGCTGCCACCTGCGCATGCGCCTGGGAAAGGCCGCCTGGGATCTGCGTTCGCCTCTGGTGGGGGCCTTCAACGCCTCCAACCTGCTGGCCGTGCAGGCCCTGGCCCTGGAACTGGGCATGGAGCCGGAAACCTTCACGGCCCTGGAACATTTTACGGGCGTCTGCGGACGCCTGGAGCGGGTGCCCAATCCTCGCGGGCTGCATGTCTTTGTGGACTACGCCCACACGCCGGACGCCCTGGTTAATGTGCTTAAGGCCCTGCGCAAGGCGGGCTTTGCGCGCATCGTCACCGTGTTTGGCTGCGGCGGCAACCGAGACCGCACCAAGCGGCCGCTCATGGGTGAAGCCGTGGCCCGGTGGTCTGATGTGGCCGTGCTTACCTCGGATAACCCGCGTTTTGAAGATCCGGAAGCCATCCTCAAAGATGTGCTGCCGGGCCTCAAAACTGCCAGAGAAGTGCTGGTGGAGGCGGACCGGCGCACGGCCACGGCCAGGGCACTGGAGATGCTGGGGCAGAGCGACGCTTTGCTTATTGCGGGCAAGGGGCATGAGGATTATCAGATCGTCCAGGGAATAAAGCACCACTACAGCGACCAGGAAGTGGTGCGGGAGCTGTTGCATTGCGCCTGAGTTATGCGGAAATAGCGGCCTACCTGGGCCTGCCCGGCGGCAGCGATGATCGCCTGCTGACCGCTGCCGTGACGGACAGCCGCGAGGCCTCGCCCGGCGCGCTTTTTGTCTGCGTGCCCGGCAGCCGGGTAGACGGGCACGATTTCGCCGCCGCTGCCGTGGCGCGGGGCGCAGCCGCAGTGCTGGCCCAGCGCCCCTTGCCCTCTGTGGGCGCGCCCGTGCTGCTGGTGCCGGACACGGTGGCGGCCCTGGGGCGCATCGCCGCCCTCTGGCGCTCCCGAACCACGGCCAGAGTGGTGGGCGTTACAGGCACGGCGGGCAAAACCACCCTCAAGGAAGTGCTGGCCCAGGTGCTGGCCGTGCGCGGCCGGACGGCCCGCAACGCCCTGAACCACAATAATCAGATCGGCATGCCCCGCGCCATGCTGGCCGCGGACGGCCAGGAAGATTTTTGGGTTATGGAGGCCGGCATCAGCCACGCGGGCGACATGGACGCCCTGGGCGCCGTGCTGCGGCCGGATCTGGGGGTAATCCTCAATGCGGGCGCAGGGCATACGGAGGGCCTGGGCGAGAAGGGCGTGGCCTGGCACAAGGCGCGTCTTTTGCGCTACCTGGCCTCCGGCGGCCTGGGGCTGGTTTGCGCCGACTATCCCGATCTGGCGCGCGAGGCGGGCGCATACGCCGCGCAGGTGCGCTGGTTCAGCGCCGCAGGGCGGAGCGCGGACTACGCTGCGGCCTATCTGGGCCCGGCCGCGCTTACGGACGTGCCTTGCGGCACGGCGCAAGCGGACAGGGCCGGGGAACTGGGGCTTTTCCGGATCCGCCTGGAGGGGGCCACGGCCGCCGTGGCCGCGCCTTTCCGGGGCGCTTACGGCGCGGAAAATGTGGCTGCCGTGGCCGCGGCGGCGCATCTGCTGGGCCTGAGCCTGGAGGAAATTGCCCTGGGCCTGGGACGGGCCGTACTGCCGGCGCAGCGCCTGGCGCGGCTGCGGCTGGGCGGCTGGCAGGTGCTGGACGATACCTATAATGCCAACCCCCTCTCCATGCGGCGGATGCTGGAAGCGACCG
Organism: Desulfovibrio legallii; assembly: GCF_900102485.1. Classification (NCBI taxonomy): domain Bacteria; kingdom Pseudomonadati; phylum Thermodesulfobacteriota; class Desulfovibrionia; order Desulfovibrionales; family Desulfovibrionaceae; genus Desulfovibrio; species Desulfovibrio legallii. The sequence continues at coordinate 131,416 of NZ_FNBX01000006.1, forward strand.
CCGGGCAGGCCGCGGGCGTGCCTCTGGTGGCGGTGCTGGGCGAGATGCTGGAGCTGGGCGCGCAGGCTGCGCCTTGCCATGAGGAACTGGGACGGCAGCTGGCTGCGCTGGGGCCGGCCGCCGTGTTCTGGAAGGGCGGGCAGGCAGAGGCCGTGCGCGCGGGCCTGGTCCGGGGCGGCTATGCCGGGCCCTGGCTGCCCGTGACCGACGCGGCGGATTTTGTGGCGGCCTGGGAAAGGACCACGGCGGGCCTGCCTGCCGGGGTGGCGTTGTTCAAAGGTTCACGCGGCAACCGGCTGGAAGTGTTGCTGGCGGCGTTGCAGGAGCGTTTGGGGCGGTCGGAGGCCGCGCGGGCGCAGTGCGGAGCGTAGCGGCCCAGGCGGGCCAAACCAACGGAACGGATCGGCATGTTTTATAATTTTCTGGTGCCTTTTTCTGCGGAATACACCTTTCTTAACGTGTTCCGCTACATCAGCTTCCGTTCCATGGCCGCGCTCATTACGGCCCTGGTCTTCTCCATTCTGGTGGGGCCGCGCTTTATTGCCTGGCTGCGGCGGATCAAATGCGGCCAGTACATTCTTGAGGACGTGGCGGCCCACGCCTCCAAAGCGGGCACGCCCACCATGGGCGGGTTGCTCATGCTGGCGAGCCTTGCCCTGAGCCTGCTGTTCTGGTCTGACTTGTCCAATCCCTATGTCTGGCAGGCTGTTTTCGTCTTTGTAGGCTTTGGGGCCGTAGGCTTCTGGGACGACATGACCAAGCTGCGGCACCACGAGAACCGGGGCATTTCCCCCAAGGCCAAAATGGCCGGGCAGTTGGCGGTGGCCTGCGCGGCCATGCTGCTGCTCTATGCCAATCCGGACTACAGCAGCAAGCTCACGGTGCCGTTTTTCAAAGAAGTGACCGTAGACCTGGGCTGGATGTACCTGCCCTTCGGCATTTTTGTCATGGTGGCCGCATCCAACGCCGTGAACCTTACGGACGGGCTGGACGGCCTGGCCATCGGCCCTTCTATCGTTGCCTGCCTGGTGTTTTCCATCTTCATCTACATTACGGGCAACGCGCGCTTCTCCAGTTATCTGCTGGTGCCCTATATGCCGGGCGTGGGCGAGGTGACCGTATTCTGCGCGGCCCTGGTGGGCGCGGGCCTGGGTTTTTTGTGGTTCAACGCTTATCCGGCCCAGGTCTTTATGGGCGACGTGGGTTCCCTTTCCGTGGGCGGCGTGCTGGGCTACCTGGCCCTGCTCTGCAAGCAGGAGCTGGTGCTGGCCGTGGTGGGCGGCCTGTTTGTGGCCGAAACCCTTTCGGTCATCCTGCAGGTGAGCTACTTCCGTTGGACCGGCGGCAAGCGCATCTTCCGCATGGCCCCGCTGCACCACCATTTTGAACTCAAGGGCGTGCCGGAATCCAAGATCATCATCCGGTTCTGGATCACGTCCATTCTGTTGGGGCTCATGGCCCTTTCAGTCCTGAAACTGCGCTGAGGAGACGGCTTATGGCGCTGGAAAAAGCACGGGGCAGACGCATCAATGCCGGGGAACTGGCGGTGGTGGTGGGCGCGGGCCGTTCCGGCCTGGCGGCGGCGCGACTGCTGCGCCGCGAAGGCGCGCGCGTGCGGCTTCTGGACAGCAACCCCAAAGCCTTTGCGGGCCGGGAGGCCCTGGCCGGCGAGCTGCGCGCCCTGGGCATAGAACTGCTGCTGGGCGAACACAAGCCGGAAATGTTTGCCGACGCGGCTTTTGTGGTGCCCAGCCCCGGCATGCCGGCCGTGCGCCTGCAAGGGCTGGCGGACGCGAAAACCTCAGAAATTCTGGCCGAGATGGAGCTGGCCTGGCGTTACCTTGCCGACGAGCCCGTGCTGGCCGTCACCGGCACCAGCGGCAAGACCACCACGGCTTCTCTGGCGGCGGCCATGCTGCACGAGCAGGGCTATGCCGTCTTTTTGGGCGGCAACATCGGCACGCCCCTTTCGGAATATGTGCTGGCCGGGGCCAAGGCCGACGCCCTGGTGCTGGAAATTTCCAGTTTTCAGCTCCAGACCTGCACCACCTTCTGCCCCAGGGCGGGCATTTTGCTCAACATCACGCCCAACCACCTGGATTACCACAAGGATATGGAAGAATACATTGCGGCCAAATTCCGCCTCTTCCGCTGCCAGGACGAAGGCGACCTGGCCGTGCTGGGCGCGGAGCTGCGGCCCCTGGCCGCGCGCTTCGGGCTCAAAGCGCGCACAGTCTTTGTGGAGGCTACGGAGCGCTTCCCCCACAGCAAGCTCATGGGGCGGCACAACCGCATCAATGAGGAAGCGGCCTGGCAGGCTTGCCGCCTGTTCGGCGTGCAGGAGGAGAGCGCCGCCCGCGCCGTGGCCCGCTTTGCGCCCTTGCCGCACCGCCTGGAGCGGGCGCGCGAGCTGCGCGGCGTGCTCTATGTCAACGATTCCAAGTGCACCACGGTTTCGGCCCTGCAGGTGGCCCTGGAGGCCTTTGACCGGCCCGTGCGCCTGCTCTGCGGCGGCAAGTTCAAGGGCGGCGATCTGGCGGCCCTTTCCCCCCTAGTGAAGAAAAAAGTTAAGGAAGTTGTGCTGTTTGGCGCAAGTCGCGAACACTTTGAAAAGGCCTGGCAGGGCATTGTGCCCCTGACCTGGCACGCCACGCTGGCGCCTGCCGTGCGCTTTGTGAGCGCCAATGCGCGGCCGGGCGAGGTGGTGCTGCTGGCCCCTGCCACCTCCAGCTACGATCTGTACCGCAATTATGAAGAGCGCGGCGACGACTTCAAGCGCCTGGTGGGGTTGCTGGCATGAAAAACGTTTTTACGAACAAAACCGCCAAAAAATCCGGGGGCAGCGCCCTGGCCCGCGCCGTGAGCGGGGCGGAGGCTTCCGCGCCTTTTGATTGGTGGCTGTTTGCCCTGATGCTCGTCATTCTGGCCATTGGGCTGGTCATGGTGCTTTCGGCCAGCGGTATTGTGGCCGAGCAGGTCAACGGCGACAAATACTATTTTTTCAAGCGGCAGATCGTTTTTGCTCTGGCGGGCGGGGCGGCCCTTTGGGGGGCGGCCCTCATGCCGCGCCAGTGGCTTTACCGTCTGCAGTATCCGGCCTTGTTCCTGGCCCTGCTCTTGCTGCTGGTGACGCTTTCGCCGCTCACCCCGGCCATTAACGGCGCCAAGCGCTGGATTCCGCTGGGGCCTGTTTCCGTGCAGCCCATGGAATTCGTCAAACTCGCCCTGGCCCTGTATCTGGCCTATTTTATGAGCGCCAAACAGGATCTTATTAAGACCTTCAGCCGGGGCGTCATTCCGCCTTTTGCCGTCACGGGCCTGTTCTGCTTTCTGCTTTTGCTCCAGCCGGACTTCGGCAGCGCCGTGGTGCTGGCCTGCCTGCTCTTTTTTATGTGCGTGGCGGGCGGCACCCGCTTCATCTACCTGTTCTTTTCCGTGGCCCTGGCCTGCGCGGGCGCTATGGCCCTGGCCATCTCCTCCCCCTACCGTCTGCGGCGGCTGCTGGCTTTTCTTGATCCTTTTCAGGACGCCCACAACACGGGCTACCAGCTGGTGCAGTCCTTGCTGGCCATTGGGTCGGGCAGCTTTTTCGGCGTGGGCGTGGGGGCCAGCAAGCAGAAGATGTTCTACCTGCCGGAAGCCCACAACGACTTCATCATGGCCGTGCTGGCCGAAGAGCTGGGCTTCGTGGGCGTGAGCGTGGTTATGATCCTGTTCGCCCTGCTGTTCTGGCGCTGCTACAAGATCATCATGGGCCAGCAGAACCTGCGCGACCGCTTCACCGCCTTTGGCATTACCACCATCCTGGTTATGGGCGCAGTGATGAACCTGGCCGTGGTCATGGGCGTGGCGCCGCCCAAGGGCGTGCCCATGCCGCTCATGAGTTACGGCGGCAGCAACCTGGTGGCCACCATGCTCTGCGTGGGGCTGCTCATGAACTTTTCAAGGACGGCGGAACCGTGGACAGCATCCTCCTGACCACCGGCGGCACCGGCGGGCACATCTTCCCGGCTCTGGCCGTGGCTGAAGAATTGCGGCGGCGCAATCCGCAGGTGCGGCTCCTTTTTGTGGGCTCGCTCTACGGGCCGGAGGAGCGCCTGGCCCGCCTGGCGGGCGTGCCTTTTGCGGGGCTGCCCGTGCGCGGCTTTCTGGGGCGCGGCCTGCGGGCCGTGGGCGCGGCGGGCCGCATGGCCCTGGCCGTGGGCAAGGCCCTTGGCCTGGTGCGGCGCTTTAATCCCCAGGCCGTGGCCGGATTCGGCGGCTATGCGGCTTTTGCGCCCATGCTGGCGGCGCGCCTTCTGGGCGTGCCTGGCCTGCTGCACGAGCAGAACGCCGTGGCCGGGGCGAGCAACCGCCTGCTGGCTCGCCTGGCGCGCAAGGTCTGCCTTTCGCTGCCCAATACGGAAGGGTTTGCCCCCCGGAAGTGCGTGCTTACCGGCAATCCCGTGCGGGCCGCCGTGAGCGCCGTGGGCCAACTCTCCCGCGAGCGGCGCACGCGCCGCCTGCTGGTCATGGGCGGTTCTCAGGGCGCGCACGCCCTCAATGCCTTTATGGTGGAAAATTTGCCCGCCTTCCGTGGCGCGGGGGTGGAAATCCGCCACCAGACCGGCGAGGCGGATGCGGGCTGGGTACGCGCCGCCTATGCGGCTGCGGGCTACGCGCCGGAAAGTGTGGCCCCCTTCATCGACGACATGGCCGAAGCCTATGCCTGGGCCGATGTGGCCCTGTGCCGGGCCGGGGCCAGCACCGTGGCCGAACTCTGCGCCGCGGGCCTGCCTTCGGTGCTGGTGCCTTTTCCCTACGCCATCCACGACCATCAGACCCGCAACGCGCGCGTGCTGGCCCGTTGCGGCGCGGCGGAGCTGGTTCCCGAAGGGCGCATGGTGGCGCAGCAGATGGCCGAAACCCTGCTGCGTCTGCTGACCATGCCGGGGGCGCGCGCGCCCATGGCCGCCGCGGCCCTGGCCGCCGCCCGGCCCGACGCCGCCGCGCGGGTGGCCGACATGCTGGAATCCATTACCAAACCGCGCGCCTGAGCGTCGCGCACGTTCGCCGGGTTTTCGACCAGGAATGCAGCTAACAGCGCAATCTATCTAGACTTTTTTTAAAGGATTTTTGGAATGAACAGCAAAATCAAGCGCATCCATATGGTGGGCATCGGCGGCGCGGGCATGTGCGGCATTGCGGAAGTGCTGCTCAACCAGGGCTACGCGGTTACGGGCTCGGACATGGCAGATTCCGCCGTGGTGCGCCACCTGCGGGATCTGGGCGCGCACATCGCCCTGGGGCATGCGGCGGAGAATATCGGCGACGTGCAGGTGCTGGTCAAATCCACGGCTATCAGCGACGACAACCCGGAGCTGGTGGAGGCCCGCCGCCGCAACATCGCCATCATCCCCCGCGCTGAAATGCTGGCGGAGCTCATGCGCCTGCGTCAGGGCGTGGCCATTGCCGGCACCCACGGCAAAACCACCACCACCTCGCTGACGGCCTCCATCTTTGATACTGCCGGTCTGGACCCCACGGTGATCATCGGCGGACGGCTCAATGTCTACGGCACCAACGCGCACCTGGGCCACGGCGATTACCTCATCGCCGAGGCGGACGAATCCGACGGCTCTTTTCTTTGCCTGCTGCCCATCGTCAACGTGGTGACCAATGTGGATGAGGATCATCTGGACCATTACAAGACCCGTGAATGCCTCAACGCGGCCTTTGTGCAATTCATGAACCAGGTGCCGTTTTACGGGCTCAACGTGGTCTGCGGCGACGACCCCGGCGTGCGGGCCCTTCTGCCGCAGGTCAAACGCCCGGTGCTCACCTACGGATTTGCCGAAGAAAACGCCCTGCGCGCCGTGCCCCTGGCGAGCGGGCGCACCAACCGCTTTGAGGTCTGGCGCGATGGCGCGAAGCTGGGTGAAATCAATCTGCCCCAGCCAGGGCGGCATAATATGCTCAACGCCCTGGGGGCCATCGGTGCGGCCATGGCGGCCGAGATCAGCTTTGCGGCCTGCGCGCGCGGTCTGGACGGCTTCAGCGGCGTGGGGCGGCGCTTTGAATTCAAGGGCGAGCGGGGCGGCGTTACGGTGGTGGACGACTACGGCCACCACCCGGCGGAAATCGCGGCCACCCTGGCCACGGCCCGTCAGGTTTTTCCCGGCCGCCGCGTGGTAGCGGCCTTTCAGCCCCACCGCTTCACGCGCACCCAGGCCCATTTCGGCGAATTCTGCAAGGTTTTCGACGCGGTGGATCTGCTGCTGCTCACGGAAATCTACCCTGCGTCGGAGAAACCCATCCCCGGCGTTTCAGGCCAGAGCCTGGCCCAGGGCATTCGGCAGGTGTCGAGCACGCCGGTGGAATATTTTCAGACTCTGGACGCCATGGCCGCGGCCCTGCCCGCGCTGCTCCGGCCCGGCGACGTGCTGCTGACCCTGGGCGCAGGCAGCATCACCCGCCTGGGCCCGGCCTGGCTGGAGGCGCATGAGCATGCGTGAAACCCCCGCCCCCTGGCTTGCCCCGCGCACGACCCTGCGCATAGGCGGCACAGCCCTGGCCGAGATCGTGCTGGAGCGTCCGGAGGACGTGCCCTTGCTGGCCGAGCGGCTGCGCGCCTTGGGCGGCACGCCGTTTATCCTCGGTGCGGGCAGCAATATCCTGGCGCAGGACGGTGAGCTGCCACTGGTGTTGGTGCGGCCCCTGCTGACGCACGGCCCTGAGATCGTGGGGGAGGCGGAAGGGCTGGTGCTGGTGCGCGCGGGGGCGGGCGTGCCCTTGCCGCGCCTGTTGCGCTTTTGCGCCGCCCAGGGCTTGAGCGGCCTGGAGGGCCTGGTGGGCATTCCCGGCAGCGTGGGCGGGGCCATTGCCATGAACGCCGGGGCGCACGGTGTGGAGACTTGCAAAAATATCGTTGAAATTCAAGCTGTTATTGATGGAGCAGTGCGCACTGTCAACGCAGTTGGACTACAGTATGGCTATCGACATCTGTGCATTGCAGGCAACATGGGTGATTTTATTGTCTTGGAAGGCACATTTGGCTTGACCAGAGCGGCAAGGGATGGCATCTGTAAGTGCATGCGTCACAACTTTCTTAAGAAAAAGTCTAAACAACCTGTGACGGCCTGGAGCGCGGGCTGCGTGTTCAAAAATCCCGCGCCGGATATGTCCGCCGGCAAACTTCTGGAGCAGGCGGGCTTTAAAGGAAAAAAACTGGGCGGCATGGCCTTTTCCAGCCTGCATGCCAACTTTCTGATCAATGAGGGCGAAGGCAGCGCCGCCGCGGCCCTGGCCCTGTTGCAAGAGGCGCGGGAAACCGTGCTGCGGCGTTGCGGCATCCTGCTGGAGCCCGAGGTCAGGATAGCGCCATGCCTCTTGCCGTAAAAAAAAATGGACGCAAAGCCCGTAACGCATATACCCGCGCTGCGGTTTCGGGCAAAAAGGGGCGCCAACCCTCGCGCCCCGGCATAACGGCCCTGTTGCGCGCCCTGAGCGCGCGGCTGCGGGGCCTGCGGGGGCTGAAAAGCCTGGCGGCGCTGGCCGCGCTGCTGCTGGGGCTGGGTCTGGTGCTGGCCTGTGTGTGTTTTGCCTCTCTGTGGCTGTACAACGCGGCGATAACCAGCGATTTTTTCACCACGCGCCATGTGGATGTGACAGGCAATGTACGGCTTTCACGGCAGATGGTGCTGCAGTACGGCGGGCTGCGCGAGGGCGATAACAGCCTTTCCGTGAGCATTGCCAAGGTTGAACGCAACCTGCGGCAAACCCCCTGGGTGGCGGAAGTATCGGTCAAACGTCTTTTGCCCGACAGGTTCGTAATAAAAATTAAAGAGCGGCTGCCTTCATTCTGGGTGCACAAAAACGGCGTGCTGTATTACGCCAATGAGCACGGCGAGATCATCGCCCCGGTAGAGAGTGAGAACTTCCTTTCGCTGCCCACGCTACGCGTGGAACCAGGGGCCGAGGACGACATCCCGTACCTGACGCGACTGCTGCAGGATATGCGCAAGGGCGCGCTGCCCGTGGAGGCCGGGGCCATAGCCACGGTAACGCTCAGCCCCGGCAGGGGCATTGAGCTCTACCTGGAGGATCGGGAGCTGCGCCTCTCCCTCGCCACGGACGACTGGGAGGGCAACCTGGCCCGCCTGGGCATGGCCCTGGGCGATCTGGCCCGCAGGCGAGAGCTGCGCAATGTGCGCGAGGTGCGGGCCGTCAACGGGAGCGTGTGGGTGCTGCTCAGCAAGCCCGCGTAGCGCGGCCGCAAGGCCAGGCGAACGAAAACTGCAGAGGAAGCTCACGGGTCGGCGCATTGCGGGCGCATAGCCGCAGCCCCGGCACAATTCATATAAAGGCGTTTCAGGAGTATGGCATGAACAAGTCCGAGCTCATCGTTGGCCTCGATATCGGCACTACCAAAATCTGCGCGGTAGTCGGGGAGCTTACGGAGTCGGGTCTCGTCGACGTGGTGGGCATCGGCACCAGTGTTTCCACAGGGTTGCGTAAAGGAGTGGTCGTCAACATTGAGCAGACCGTCCAGTCCATCCGCAAGGCGGTGGAGGATGCGGAGCTTATGGCCGGCTGCGAAATCCACTCGGTGTATGTGGGCATTGCCGGCAGCCATATTATGGGCATCAACAGCCACGGGGTCATTGCCGTCAAAGGCGGCGAGGTGGCCCAGCGCGACGTGGAGCGCGCCCTGGACGCGGCCCGCGCCGTGGCCATTCCTGCTGACAGGGAAGTCATCCATATCCTTCCGCAGGAATATATTGTGGACAGCCAGCGCGGCATCGCCGACCCCTTGGGCATGGCCGGAGTGCGCCTGGAGGTCAAGGTGCACATTGTTACCGGGGCCGTTTCCTCCGCGCAGAACATTGTGCGCTCCTGCCACCGCAGCCAGCTGGAAGTTTCGGATATTGCGCTGGAATCTCTGGCCTCGGCCCAGGCCGTACTCACTGAGGAGGAGCGCGAAATCGGCGTGGCCCTGGTGGACTTGGGCGGCGGCACGACGGATATTGCCGTCTTCGCCAACGACGCCATCAAACATACGGCCGTGCTGGCCCTGGGCGGGCAGAACCTCTCCAATGACATCGCCTTCGGCCTGCGCACGCCTGTGGCTTCCGCAGAAAAAATCAAGCTCAAGTACGGCTGCGCCTTGGCGGACATGGTGCGCCATGATGAATTTATCGAGGTTCCCAGCGTGGGCGGGCGCGATCCGCGCCGCCTGTCGCGTCAGGTGCTGGCCGAAATCTGCGAACCGCGCATGGAGGAAATCCTTTACCTGGTGGACCAGACCCTGGTCCGCTCCGGCTACAAGGATATGATCGGCGCGGGCGTGGTGCTTACCGGCGGCACGGCCCTTATGGAGGGCTGCCAGGAGCTGGGCGAGCAGATCTTCAACCTGCCCACGCGCATCGGCTACCCCCGCAATGTGGGCGGCCTGAAGGACGTGGTCAACAGCCCCAAATTTTCTACGGCCGTGGGCCTGTTGCGCTATGGCGCGGAAAAAGAGCTCTCCGGCCAGAAAAAATTCACCACGCGGAGCGAGAGCGGCGTTTTTGACGGCGTGCTCGTGCGCATGAAAAAGTGGTTTGCGGATATTTCCTAACAAACAAACCTCAAGCGGGCATTTGAGGTCTGAACTACAGGAGAGGACGTATGGCTCAATCAATCGTTGACGATATTGACACTTCGTTGGCCAGCAACGCCAAGATCAAGGTCATCGGCGTGGGCGGCGGCGGCGGCAATGCCGTGCAGAACATGATCGCCTCCGGGCTGCGCGGGGTACAGTTCGTCTGCGCCAATACGGATTTGCAGGCTTTGGCCAAAAACGGCGCTTCCGTAAAGGTGCAGATGGGCGAAAAGCTCACCAAGGGGCTGGGCGCCGGGGCCAACCCCGAGATCGGCCGCGAGGCCGCGGTGGAAAGCGTCAACGCCATTCGTGAAGCCATCGGGGACGCGGACATGGTTTTTGTCACCGCGGGCATGGGCGGCGGCACGGGCACGGGCGCTGCTCCGGTGGTGGCCCAGGCCGCCAAGGAACTGGGCGCGCTGACCGTGGGCGTGGTCACCAAGCCCTTCAGCTTCGAGGGTGCCAAGCGCAAGCGCGCTGCGGATTCGGGCCTGGAGGAATTCAAGCAGCATGTGGACTGCCTGATCACCATCCCCAATGACCGGCTGCTGGCTTTTGCCCCCAAGAAGGCCCCTTTCTCTGAAATGCTGCAGAAGGCCAATGACGTGCTCTATTACGCCGTCAAGGGCATTTCTGACGTCATTGTGGGCGAAGGCCTCATCAATCTGGATTTTGCCGACGTGCGCACCACCATGGCCGAGTCTGGTCTGGCGCTCATGGGCACGGGCATCGCCTCCGGCGAGAACCGCGCGCGCGAGGCGGCCCAGCGCGCCATTATGAGCCCGCTGCTGGAGGACGTTTCGCTGGAGAGCGCCAAGGCCGTGCTCTACAACATCACCGCGCCTACGGACATCACCGCCGACGAAATCGCTGAAATCGGCGAAATCATCGGCGACGCCACGCCTGAGGACGCCAACATCATCTTCGGCGTGGTCTTTGACGACAATATCGGCGACGAAATCCGCCTGACGGTCATCGCCACAGGCATTGAGTCTCCTCAGCCCGTGGAGAGCGTGCAGCCGCAGGCCGCCACGGTGACCAACTTCCGCAAGCCCGGCCGCGACGCGGTCATGGCCGATTCGCGCCGTCTGGGCGGCCGCGCCGGCGCGCCGAGCCCCCGCAGCGGAGAGATGGACGAACCCGCGCTGGACGAAGAATCCGGCCGCGTTACGCGCCGCACCCAGGTGGGGCGCTGGAGCGACGAAAAAGACGCCGCCGGCGGCCCTTCCTATCTGCGCAAGCGGCAAGCCCTGGGGCAGTCCATGCGCAGCGCGCACAATCCTGGGCAGAAGGATTTCACCTACGATGAGGACGATTTTGAAATTCCCACCTTTATCCGGACGCAGGCGGACTAGAGCAGATTAACTTTGAGAATATGTATTCTCAAAGTTTACGGCACGCTCGTTTCGGCGCTTACCAGCGCAAATACAGTGCGCTTACGCCGCCACAGCGGGTGTCTGCTCACCCAGCCGCCAGGGCATTTCAAAGTTAAAATGCCCTAACACCGCAGAACGGTAAAGGCCTGACGGCCGCGCAGCGCGGCCGTCAGGCAAGGCGCAGAAGCGGGGATAACGTGGTTCTGGGGCGTGTGCGGCCTGCGAACCTGAGCTGCAGATTTTTTTACTTTTCAGGGCTTGCCTCTTCGGCCCTGAAATGCCCGCCGGGAGGCCCATTGGGGGCCTCCCAGTGCTGGGCGTAAATGTTCGCAAAGGTCCGTGAGACGCAGGTTTCACGGGCTTTTTTGTTGAATAACTGTCCGCTGGATTCCCTTAGAGCAGATTCACTTTGAGAATATGCATTCTCAAAGTTTACGCCACGCTCGGTTCGGCGCTTACCAGCGCAAATACAGTGCGCTTACGCCGCCACAGCGGGCATCTGCTCACGCAGCAGCAGGGCATTTCAAAGTTAAATATCCTATTGGGGGGATTACCTCTGGCCCCAAAAGCCATAAGCCATTTCCGCCAGAGGAGGTTCTGCCGGGTGATTCCGTTTAACCGCTGTTCCGCCAGGCGGCCGCCATCCGCGGATCATGAGAGGGGTCCCGCAGGATAGTTGCTAACGTCAGGCTTTTCCCTTAATCTTTATACATGCGCTATCTTTCCACAGAATTCATCTTTAAAATGCAGAGCGAAGGCCACTTCCCGCTGTATAAAGGATCTATGTTGCGTGGCGTCCTGGGGAACAGCCTGCGGCATGCGGTCTGCATGATGCAGGGCAGGAACTGCCAGAATTGCATGTTGGAGCGAACCTGTATTTTTCCAAAACTGTTCACCTTTGCCAGTGCGCCGGAAAACAGCCGTGCTGCTCCTATGTTGCCGCCTCCTTTCTGTATAGAGCCGCCGCAAAACAATATCTGTGATTTAGCGCAAGGTGACATCTTCTGTTTCAGGCTTAAACTGTTCTCCTATGCCGTGGAATACCTGCCGTATTTTATCCACGCCTTCAAACTTGCCGGACAACGGGGCATGGGGCGCGGCATTGCGGAAGGGCAGGGCAAGTTTTCTCTGGATGATGTCCGGCAGGATGGCGTCTCCATCTATGATGGCATCAACGAGCGGTTGCTGCCGTACCAAATACAAAACTTGCCCGTGCCCCGACTTGCCGGCTTCCGCGCAGAAGGCAGACTGACTTTTGAGTTATTGACCCCGTTGCGCTTCAAGCAGGCGAATCACTTGGCAGCCGATCTGGATTTCAGTCTGCTGTTGCGGCTCATCTTGCGCCGTCTGGGCAACCTTTATGCATTGGACGGCAAGGATTTTCGCCTGTCACCTGATGATTTCAGCGCCTTGCGTGAGGCAGCATCGGGCATATGTACTGCGGCAAGCGTACTGCGCTGGCACGACTGGCGCCGCTATTCAGGGCGTCAGAACACGGCGATGCATTTGGGCGGTCTTGTGGGACGAGTCAGTTACGCCGGACCAGTGGCAGCCTTTGCAGAATATGTGGATTTTGCGGCCAGGGTCCATCTTGGCAAGCAGACCAGTTTTGGCCTGGGCGCAGTAACCGCCACATGGGAAAGTTCCGATGCCTAGCGTGCTGCTCGCCGTCTGCGGTCTCAGGCCCCAGATTTTCACGGAAACGCTATACGCGCTGCATCAGACTGGGGACTTTCCTCGCCGTGCCATTATTCTCACTACGCAGCAGGGTGCGGCCCTCAGTCGAGAAATCCTTCTGGGCGCAGGCGGGCGCATAGCCGCTTTTCTTCGCGATTATAGGCTGCCTTCCGATGCCAATCCGCTTGTCGAACGGGACATTCTGGTTCCGTACTGCAGGGGACATCCTGTGGAGGATATCACAACCAAGGAAGAAAGTGAGGCATTTCAGGAACTGGCCATGCGCCAAGCCTGGGAATGGACGCTTGATACATCTGGGCGCGTGAACTTCTCCCTCGCAGGAGGGCGCAAGACCATGAGCGCAAGCCTCGCCTTGGCCGCACAGTGCTATGGGAGGCAGCAAGATCGCCTGTTCCATGTGCTGGCCGCACCACACTGCGAGGCGGATGTGCAGTTTTTCTATCCGCCACCGGGGACGGAAGGCTCCGCACACGTCATTCTGGCCCCGGTCCCTTTCCCCCGCCTGCGCTCCCGCCTTCCGGCGTCTTTTTTACGCCAGCCCTGTCGACCACAAGACCTTCTGGATCACTTCAGCCTTTCAGACGCCCCTGATGTGCATGTTTATATCCGGGAGCGCCATCTGACCATCAACGCTCGTGGCTGTACTCTCCCGCCAGCCCTGTTCGCGCTGTTTCTCTGGTTCGTCCGCCATAAAAAGGAATTCCCCTGCAACGGCTGGTGCGCCTCCTGCTGCGGACGAGCCTGCTTTACAGAAAGCTCCTCCCTCCTGGCGGATGCCAGTGGTATTGCCCGGCTGTACACAATGGTCAGGGCCTCGGATGCGGCCGCCAGCAGCACCGGCATTCTTGACCTCAATCAGGAAAATTTCATGGCCTACAAGGCTAAGCTGAACCGTCGCCTGCATCGGGATCTGGGCGCTCTTGCCGCGTATGCCGCCATCCTCAGCTTAGGCCGACGCCCCGGCGTTCGCTACGGCCTTTCCGCCATACAATCATCCATCCATATTCATTAAAGAAAATTGACGGCAACGTTGCCATTATTCCCAAGACCTTGTCGCACAATGTGTAATTAGTTATCCTGTAACGAAAAGGAGGCCGGTATGACGCAAATTCTGCCTGTACTGGCGGCATGGCTGCACGGCATCGACAAATTCGCCCAGCGGGCAGATGCTCCCTGTTCCCAAGGACTGGAGCAGGAATACTGCCCCCACGGTACCTCGCACCGGCATGTGCTCTATACGGATTACTTCATTGAACGCGTGCTGCCGCTGCCGCCGGAATTGGAGGGGCAGAGAAGCCGCCTGGCCCGGCTGGCTTCCGCCCACCACCGGCCGGACGCCTCCTCCCGCGAGGAAATGGCCCTCAAATTGGCAGACTGCCTCTCCTCCGGCGGCGACCGCGTGGATGGTGAGGCAGATGGCGGCTACAAGACAGCCAGGCTGGAATCCGTATTCACCAACGTCCAGCTGGACGGCAAGGGCATGCCGCAGGACGCGCCGCCGTTGCGCTATCGCCTGCTCCGCCTCGATGATGCTCTGGAACCTGCGGACGATTCTCCTATCTTCCCTGTTACGAACGCTGGAGAGAGTAATTCCTACAAGGAGTTGTACCGCAATTTCCTCGACGCCCTCCAAGAGGAAAAATCCTTGCCGCTCCACATGGGGGTGCGCCATTATGCAGCATCTCTGGTCAGCCTGCTGGAACAGTTCACTTGGTGTGTTCCCTCGTCCACCTATAAGACGCGAGCCGATATCTCGCTCTATGACCACGCCGCCACAACGGCGGCCATCGTCCAATCGCTGCTGGCCTGTCCGGACAAGGAACAATGCCTTCTGCTCTGTGGAGGCGAGATCTCCGGCATTCAGCGGTTCATCTTCGGGGCCGAAGGCCAAGCGGACAAGGGCGCCAGCAAGCTGTTGCGTGCGCGTTCCCTCTATTTGCAGGCGCTCACTCGCTCCGTGTGGCTGACCCTGCTGGATCGGCTCGGGCTTAGCCCGGCCGCCAAAATAGCGGATGCGGGCGGCCGCTATGTCCTGCTGTTGCCTGACACGCCGCAAGCCCGTGAGATACTCCAGGATCTCCATATGGAAGTGGAGACGTGGCTGTTCAAGACTTTTCAGGGCACTGTGCGCATGACCTTCGCCACGGTGCCCCTGCGGCCCGACGACCTGGAACGCGCGCGCTTTTGTGAGCGTTTCGAGTGCTTCAACGATGCGCTGGAAGAGGCCAAGTTGCGGCCCTTCGCCACTGTCTTTCGGAGCGGTACCTCTCCGGTTTTGTCCGTGAATCATAAAGATTATGCCAGATATGGCGAATGCGACTGCTGCCGTTCCCGTCCGGCCACCAGTCTTTTGGATGACAGGACGCCAGTCTGCGATCTTTGCCGCCTGCTCATGGAACAAGTTGGGAGGCGCCTGCCCACAGCGCGTTACCTCATCTTCACACGCTCCGCCGACGGCGTGGAACTCTTCGGCGGTCTGCGCCTGCGCCTTGAGGCTCAGGACGCAAAGGAGGACGTGCTGCGTGCTGCGCTGGATGTGGTGAACATGCGCGGCCATGACGGTTTTTCCGCCGTGCCCGTGGCCGGGCATCTCCCTACCGTGACCCAGGCAGACCTGGCTCAATGGAAAGCTGAGGGTCGCGTTCACAACGTAAATGGCGTGGACTTCATGCAGGGCGAGCCTGTGCAGGTGGGGAGCCCCAAGACCTTTGCCATGCTGGCAGAGGAGGCGCGCGTGGCTGGCCCTGACGGCAGCCGCCTACGGTCCGTGGCCTGCCTGGCGGCCTGCAAGGCGGACGTGGACAATCTGGGTCTGCTTTTCGGTATGGGCTTTGCCGCGGAGGGGAAACAAAACCTTTTCTCCATTTCCCGCTTCGCCATGCTCTCACGCATGTTGAACCACTTTTTCGCCGCCCATGTGCCACGCCTCATGCAGCGGGAATTTCCCGGCATGTACCTCATCTTCGCCGGCGGCGATGACCTCTTTGCCCTGGGGCCGTGGTCCGAGGCCGTGCGTTTTGCCCAACGTCTGCGTAGTGACTTCGGCAGATTCACTGGCAACAATCCCGCCTTGACCTTTTCAGCGGGCCTTCCGGTGTTCAAGCCCCGCCTGCCCATGCGTGCCCTGCGCCATGCTGCCGAGGAGGCGCTGAAGGCTTCCAAGGATCAGCCCGGCAAAAACGCGGCCACGCTTTTTGGCGTCACTGCGGAATGGCCCGTGTTCCACCGCCTTTGTGAGGATGGTCAATGGCTGGAAGAACTGTGCCTGACAGGTGCTGTCACACAGGGCTTTGTCCGCCGCATGCTGGGCTATGCGCGCGCCTGCGGCGAATTTAATCAGGGCGACATGCGTAAGGGGCTCTATCTTGCGCACATGGCGTATGATATGGCGCGCAACTGTGACCGCAGCAAAGTGTCGCCGCAGGACCGTGAACGTCTGCAGCGCATGGGGCAAGACAAGAAGGAATTCCCTTGCAAGGAGATGTCCATCACATGGGCACTGTACCGCACCCGCATCACAGGAGAGAGGAACACAGTATGATTGACTATTACATGGATAAAGACAAGCAGGAGCTAAACCCAATATGGGTGGACGAGAAGGCCCGTGAGGCTGCGGAATCATTTTTCAGCGAGCAGGGCGCGCTTAAATCTTCGCAACTGCGCAAATTCTATACGAACGTGAAATCACTGGAGCGCCAGTATCAGGCGGCCCAGGGCGAGAAGAAAATCGCCTTTGCACGAATTCTGCCCATGATCAAGCTGCTCAAGGCCAAGTCGGAATATGCGCTCAAGCGCAAGGTCGTGCCTGAAAGCTTCAAGACGTGGCTTTGGAAGAATGTGGACAGCGTTAAGGATGCATCTGATTTCAAGGCCTTTCTGCTGCACTTCGAGGCAGTTGTCGGCTTCAGCGCCCAATATACCAAAGACTGACATCCCGGAGGAAACCATGCAGTTGCAATCCATCCGCACTCTTACGGGCCGAATCCGTCTGCACACCGGCCTGCACATCGGCGCGGGCAAGGACACGGTGGAAATCGGCGGCCTCGACCAGCCTATTGTCAAAGACCCGCTCACCGGCGCGCCCTATATTCCCGGTTCGTCAATCAAGGGCAAGATGCGTTCCCTGTTGGAGGTGGGCATTGTCATGGGCATGAGCGAAGACACCAGAAAATTTGTTCTCGACGGCAAGCCCTGCGGATGCGGAAGGCCTACCTGCCCAATATGCAGGCTTTTCGGCGCGCATAATGATCCGAGCAAATGTGATCCAAAGCTCGGTCCCACGCGTCTGCTGGTGCGCGATGCCATGCTCTGCAAGGAGGATGGGGAGCGTTTCGCGGCCGGGGATTTGCCCATGGAGATCAAGAACGAAAACACCATCCATCGGGTCAACGGCACGGCCGGAAATCCCCGGCCGCTGGAGCGTGTGCCCGCGGGTGTGGTTTTTGATCTGAACATCGTCCTTAAGGTCTTTGAGGGCGATGATCCTGACAATCTGGCGCAGTGGCTCTTCAAGGGGCTCAGGCTCATTGAGATGGATGCTCTTGGGGGCGGCTCTTCGCGCGGCAGCGGCCAGGTCGTGTTCGAGAATATCATCCTGGACGGGAAGCCCATCGACCTCAGCACCATTAACGTCCTCTAACCGGAGGCACCCATGCAGCTTCTGCGCTACATCGTGCGTCCGCTTTCCCCGTGGGGCACACCCCTGCGCAGCGACACGCTGTGCGGCCTCTTGCTTTGGCGCTTGGCAGAGCGTTACGGCTCCGCTGCCTGCCGTGCGGCCATTGCCGCCTTCCGTGCAGGCGAACCGCCCTTTGTCCTGTCCTCCGCGTTGACTCTGGGCATGGTGAGCAGCCCATGCCTGCCCCCGGCGCCGCGTGCGCTGTTTCGGCAGTGGGTTAACACCGGGGAATTTCGTGATGCGGGTGGCAAAGCCATCTCGCTCTTTGAGGCACTGCAGGCCTACAAACGTTTCCGCAAAACGGCGCACCTGCCGGTGGAGGTGTGGGCGCGACACGCCCCGTCACTGTCGCTGCGGCCCTTGCTTGCCTGGTTCTGCCAATGGAGTGCGAAAAAAGATTCGCCGAAAACTGGCGAAAGTGTGGAGCCGCATGTTTCCATTGACAGGCGGAGTGCCACGGCAGCTGAGGGCGGCCTGTTTTTCAACCGGCTTACCTGGTTTGCCGAAGGGGCGCCCTTCCATCTGTATGCGCGCGCCGCCGACCCAACGGCCCTGCTTGAACTGCTGCGCGAGGCCGGCGACCTGGGCTTTGGCAAAGACGCTTCCACGGGCAAAGGACGTTTCGCCGTGGAGCCGGACAATGCCTTCGACCCGGCACCGCTGGAAAATGACGGCCCGCATGCCATGCTCTGCTCTGTCTGCGCCAGCATGGACATGTCCTGCGTGGATGGCTGGTACTCTGTTGCGACCAAGCGCGGCAAGGCCGGACCAGGGTTGGCAAGCCCGCACAAGGCACCCATGCTGCTGCTGCAGGAGGGCAGTGTGCTGCGCCGCCTGCCCGCGGGCCCCTATCTGCTGGAAGGCATTCATGCGGATCCGGCCATTGTCCAGGTTACCCCGCCGCTAACACTGCCATGCCGCATCGCCGAGGAGGCATCCCATGTATGACCGCCCTCACTCTAGCCGGTTTGCCGCGCCCAGTGCCGGCGGGCGCTCCGTACCGCGCCGCTGGACGCGCGAGAGCTTCATCCCTTTCAGGCTGGAGGTGCTTACTCCCGTGTTCATCGGAACCGGCAGCGACTTCTCTCCGCTGGAATACGTTATCCGAGCGGAGAATGGCGGCCACGCCCTGCATATGGTGGACACGGAATCCTGGCTGCTGGCGGCACAGGACAGGGAGGATACCCACGCGGCTCTGGACAGAGGGGATACGTTGGGCCTGCGCCGCCTTATGAACGAGCAGTTGGATACGGCCCTGTATTCTCAGGCGCATGTGCCCGTGCCCTCTGCGAAACTGGCAAAGGATCTGCTGGAAAATATCAAAAATCCAAACAGCCTAAGCAAGGCCGAGATCCAGCCCTTCGTGCGCAATCCCGTCACCAAGACAGCCCTTGTGCCTGGTTCCTCCCTCAAGGGGGCCTTGAGCACGCCGCTCATTGACAGCCTCGACCACGGCGCCCTGCTCAGGGCGGTGCAACAAGGGGACAAATATACTGGGGAGATGGAGCATCTGTTGGGCAACATCAAAGAACACAGTATGCAGGCGCTCAAGGTGTCGGATGTTCCCGTGCCGCCAGAAGGCACACGCATCGTGGCCGCTGTGGAGGTGCGGCGCGAGGGCGGCAAGCCTGGTACGCCCAAGACGCCCTGCGAGGCGCTGGCCCCCACCGGCTTCGGTGGTCTTCCGCTCTACGGTCGCTTGCTCATGGACATAGTGTCGGGCGTACCGCGTATCACCCTGCCCAAAGACCGGCCCGTCTCCCTCACAGAATTGGCGAGACTGTGCAACGCCTTCTATGGGAAGCGTTTTCGGGATGAGATGGACAAATTCTACCGCCTGCCTCACCTTACCGCCGTGGGCGAACGCCTCCAGCCTGTGCTACGCCGCATTGAGGGGCTCAACCCGGAACGGGAGCTCCTGCTGCGCGTGGGGCATTATTCCCATGTGGAGTGTGTCACCGTCAGCAACAATAAGCCGCAGGCGCGCAAGGGCTTTGGCAAGACGCGGACGCTGGCTGACAGGGAACTGCCCTTCGGCTGGGTGGTGCTGTCTTTTTGTCCTGAGGCGGAATACGAACAGGGGCTGGCGCGGGTGGAAGCGGCCATTGCCACAGCTGTACAAGAGCGGCAAGCCAAGCGCAGCGCACGGAATAAGGGACTTTGCCGCCTCCTTGATGCGCAGCGCAAGCTGGCGGAAGCCGCTGAACAGGCCCGGGCAAAGGCCGAGGAGGAACAGCAGCGCAAAGAACGCGCGGCTGCCGAACGCGCGAAGATGCTTGCCGCCCTTTCCCCCGATGAGCGTTCCATTGCCGAGGTGGCCGAGTCCGATGCCACGGAAAAGCAGAGCATGGACCTCTATGGTCGTCTGTCCAGCCTGGACGGCGATGTGCAAACCCGGGCCGCGTCCGCCTTGCGCGACTGTTGGCAGCGGCTGGGCAAATGGGAGGGCAAGCTCTCCAAAAAACAGACGGAGAAGGTGGCCGCGGTGAAGCGGATTCTGGAGGGGTGACGCGAACCTCGGACGCTTGGGGCGGCCTTTTGTCACCCTATTGGGAATTGGGCAGATTTTCAGGCCGTCCGGCAACGGTTCGCGCACAAACAATATTCAATGAGTATAACATGTTGGCATGCTATGTTCCCCATATGCCGTTCCATGCCGGCAAAAGCGGCGAGGGTTCGCGAAAAGTC
Organism: Desulfovibrio legallii; assembly: GCF_900102485.1. Lineage (NCBI taxonomy): Bacteria > Pseudomonadati > Thermodesulfobacteriota > Desulfovibrionia > Desulfovibrionales > Desulfovibrionaceae > Desulfovibrio > Desulfovibrio legallii. The sequence goes on from NZ_FNBX01000006.1 coordinate 151,478, forward strand.
CTCCGTCAAATATTGGCGGCCAAGGGATGGCGGAGGCAGGTGAAGAAAGAGACCTGAAATACAAAGGGATTGTGACC